>JAYEHL010000022.1:0-5548 GCA_034659515.1 Chloroflexota bacterium
GCGTGATAGCGCCGGGGATCCCCAGGGGTTCATCACGGTTACCAGGGATGTGACAGAGCGTAAGAGGGCGGAGCAAGAGCTCAGGGAATCGCAGGAGATGTCCCGCGGCATGTTAGAGAGCGCCGCAACCGGTATATACCTTGTTCAGGACGGGAAGTTCAAGTACCTCAGTCCTCCCATGGCCGAGATATCGGGCTATGCGATTGACGATCTGCTCGAATCGAACTCGATGGAATATATCCATCCCGACGATAGGGAGAGGGTCAGGGATCGAGCCGTCGAGAACTTAAAGGGGGTCAGTGACTTACCACATGAGTTCAGGTTTATGAGGGAGGATGGCAACCCCGTTTGGATTCTGGAGAAGGTAGCTTCCATCGAGTATAAAGGCAGAAGGGCGGCCATCGGCAGCTTTATGGATATCACGGAGCGGAAACGAATGGAGGAGATCCTGAAGCAAAGAAGCGAGGAGTTGGAGCAGAGGACTAATCAGCTGCTGGCTTTACAGAAGGTCTCTACCTCTATCCAGAGCACTCTGGAGTTGAAAGAGATTTTACAACAGGTTGCCGATGGAGTTGTGGTGAATCTGGGTTTCGATTACTCTCTAATATTCCTGTTGGACGAGGATACAAAAGGCTTTAGTCCTACGGTATTTGCGAGCGGAGGGGATGTTAACCCGTTAGATGAGGTTGAGAAGATTGTATCGCGGCACACGGCGGATATCTCAGTTATACAGCAAAGGGGCTACAGCCGGGTGATCGATGACGCTATGGATGGCAAAGCGTCTGTAGTACATGATCTGCATGAGATAACTTCGGCGGTATTTACCAGGGATCAAAGCGCTGCTGTGCAGAAGATGCTTGGGGTTAAGACGGTAATCACCATGCCTCTTTTTGCAAGGGATCGATATGTGGGCAGTATACTCACGTTTACCGGCCGTGAAGATGTCGGGGAGATCATCATGGAGCCGTTACGGATCCTCAGCGATCAGGCGGGCGTGGCTATCGAGAACGCTAATCTGTATCAGGGAGTGACGGAGTTAGCACAGCGCCTGGCTGTGATCAGTAGCTTATCCCGAATACTCGGCTCCAGCCTCGATATCAAGGGCGTTTACCGCGCCTTCACCGACGAGATCAATAAAGTGATGGATTTCGACCGTGCCAGCATTGCTATAGTAGAGGGCGATAAGTTGAGGTATTTCGCAGTCTCGGAGGGCATAGAGACCGAGTTGCAGGATGGCGATGCATTGCCGTTGCACGATTCGGCTACCGGCCTCGTTGTTAAGACCAAACGAACTCTTATCGAATCCGATTTCGATAGGGAGAGATTGTTCCCAATCGATGATATGTATCATAAGAGCGGATTGAGGTCGGCGGTCCGCGTGCCGTTATTCTCCGTGGGTGAGGTCTTCGGCACGTTCAACCTTGCCAGCAGGCGTCCCAACGCATACGGGGAGAGGGAGCAGGAGATATTGGAGCAGATTGCAGGGCCGCTTACTGCAGCGATAGAGAACTCGCGGTTGTTTAACCAGGTAAGTGAGCACGAGGTCGATCTGATGCGGGCCTACGAGGATTTGAAATCGGCGCAGGAGTACATGGTCCAGTCGGAGAAACTCAGGGCGTTGGGTGAGATGGCCGGAGGTGTGGCTCATGACTTCAACAACATACTGGCTGTGATATTAGGCCGCACACAGCTGGCGCTAGAGGATGTTGAAGATCCCAAGCTGAAGAAGGACATGCAGATTGTTGAGCAGACCGCTATAGATGCAGCTACAACCGTACGTCGTCTGCAAGATTTCGCAAGGGTGAGGGTGGAGAGAAACTTCGAGATACTCAATTTGAAGGAAGTGGTCGAAAGCACTCTACAGATGGCTGAATCGCGCCGGATTGAGTTCGGCGAACGGGAGGGCGTAAATATTGAGATAGTATCGAATCTTAGTGAAGTGGCCCCTATCGAGGGGGATGCCGCGGAATTAAGGGAAGGCTTGCTTAACATAATATTTAACGCCATGGATGCAATGCCCGATGGCGGCAGCATAATGGTGGAGAGCAGGCAGAGCAAGAAGTGGATGACCCTTTCGATCGGAGATACGGGGGGAGGGATACCTGAGGATGTGAAGGGCAGGATATTCGACCCGTTTTTCACTACCAGGCTTCACAAGGGAACCGGCCTCGGTCTTAGTGTTACCTATGGAATAATCAAACGGCATGGCGGGGACATCACGGTCAAGAGCGTCGAGGGTAAAGGAACTACGTTCTATATCAAACTTCCGATATCCGACGGTGTTGTCAGTGAACGGCATGTTGCAGAAAAGACAACGGTTGTGAAGAGCGTCTCGATACTCATGGTTGATGATAATCCGGAGGTCGCGGGAATTTTGGGCCTGACATTGCGGAAACTCGGGCATAAAGTGGTAGAGGCTAATAGCGGTGAGGCGGCTGTTAATACCTTTGAAATGGGCAATTTTGATTTAGTCGTTACAGATCTCGGGCTGCCGGATATGTCCGGCCATGAGGTTGCCAAGATTGTGAAGGAGATAAATCCAGGAACGCCTGTGTTGGTCATAAGCGGATGGGGCGGGCAACTCAACCTGGATGAAATGCCCGAGGTCGATGATGTGATCGCTAAGCCGTTCAGCAGGGATGTGCTTTCGGCAAAGATAGCTGCGTTGCTTTCCGGCGAGGGTGGCGGGACTGGAAGTGGCGGGAAAGCGGGTGGCAAGGGGAGGAAGCCTAAGAGAGTTGTTCCCAAAGCTGACGGCGGGTCCGGGGCTAAAGCTGGTAAAAGGAATAAAGGCGAAGGCCGTAAAAAAGATCGTAAATAGGCTCTGAAGACAGCTCGCATGAAGCAATAAAAAAGGCCCGCAGATGCGGGCCTTTTTTATAATCGATATATCTATAGCAGGGATGGAACCCCATCCGCAGCCTGATGCATTTCCTTGAGCTTCTCCTCCGTTTCCTTCTGTCTCTTCTTTAAAAGAGGGGCGGACTCGGTTATTGTGCTGAATATCTGTTTTATCCTAGGTACGTCCCGAAGCTGAGAGAAGATCACGGTTACGTTGAGCTCACCCCTCTCCCTCGGGTAATCCCCGCTCCTGATAAGTGCATCCTCGGCCAGGTCCCTCATTACGCCACCTAGCTCTTTGACCAGCTCGACGTTCATTTCCTTCGGTGGGGCGGCCAGTAGATACATGGCCTTTGCAGCGTCCGTTGGATTGACGTTGGCGGAGAGCTCGGAGAGGGACTGATTCATAGCCTCTAGGCCGCGGAAGGTCTCCCTGCCCTTTTTCCTGAAGCTTCGTGTGCCCTCAAAAGGTAATCTCCTGAAGGAGCTTAATTCAGCTTTGCCGATCCCGATCACGGTCCAACTCTCCAATGTCTGCATGATGTCGCCGGCATCTAAAGTCCTGGCTCCTATATTTTTCCGACTCACCTCTTCGCCGGCGCAGAGCAGCTCGTAGAAGGGGCTTGCGATCTGCTCGTTCATCTTTTCCATATTATTCAGCAGGTTTGAGTCCTTCTTAAGGTACCTCTGGTTATCGACGATGAATACGGCATCGGCTATCGAATGGACGGACTTTAAGCATGTAGCGGTATTGTATACGCACCTCTCTTCAGATTCCTCCTCGTAGGAGAAGGGGAGGACTACCAGGGCATATACCGGCTTCTCGGGATACCTCTCTTTCAGAGTGTCGGCGATTATAGGGAGCGCTCCGGAGCCTGTACCTCCGGCGCCTCCTGCGATAAGGAAGAAGGCATCGGTCTCATAAAACCTCGAGCCGCTTCGTATTGCGTCCACAACCTTATCCTTGTCGTTTCTGGCGACCTCCGCTCCGAGTTCGTTTATCTTGCCTACGCCGTGACCGGCGGTTTTTCTGCCCCCGATGAGCAGGCGGTGATGGTAATCGGCCTTTATAGTTCTAAGGCCGGTAAGGTCGGCCTGGTCCGTATTTATGGCATAGACGCCGGTGATTATCTGGATGCCGCGCTGGCGCATAGCCATTTTGCCCATCCTGGCGAACTCGTCGGCTATTCTGCTTCCGCATTGCCCGAGCCCTACAACAACAATTCTCATATCGTCCCTCCTTATCGAGAACCCAGCCGTTTTTAGATATTAGAGTATTATCTTACTGTTGTATTCCACTGTCAATACTTCAATCGACGAAAAATTCTGAGGTGTGAGTTTATTACAGGTGTATTTACAATCGAAAATGAGTATACTCACAAACATTTTTACAGTGGTATAATAGTTATTCATTGCAGTGGGGGTGTGCTATGGAGTTTTGTAAAGAGATTAAGACTGTAGAATTTTTAAATCCGCTCACTGGATTCCGAAAAGAGGCCCAATATATTGAATATCGAAGAGATCCGTTGACCGGCTATAGCAGTCGGCTCAGCGTGGATCGTGCGAGCAGGGTGAAGCAGGCCCAGGACGTTTCGGCGGATGCGAGGGAGATCGTGAGTCGCACCGCCGAAGGCTGTTTCTTTTGCGAGGGTAATATCGCAGGAAAGACACCAAAATTCGCGCCGGGGCTTTTGCCGGGGGATAACGAGGGAAGGATCGAGATCGGCCAGTGTTCGATATTTCCCAACCTGTATCCCTTCGCCGAGCACCACGCGGTGGGAACCCTCACCGGGCGGCACTTTTTAGACCTCGACGAATTCGAGACATCGATGATAGAGGACAACTTGAATGCTGTTAAGGAGTATTTGGTCGCCGTGCATCGCACCGATGCCGACGCTCGGTACCCGATGTGGATATGGAACCATCTGCCCCCGAGCGGCGCTAGCATAGTGCACCCCCATGTTCAGATAGGTGTTGAGCGCGATCCGATGCCGGAGCTTGAACGATTGTTTAGCAGGAGCGAACACTACTTGAGGGATACAGGAATGAATTTCTGGTTGGAGCTGATCGAGGTCGAGAGGGAGAATAGAGAGAGGTTTATCGGGGAGAACGCCTCGGTGGCGGTCGTCGCCGGCTTTGCGCCGCGGGGAAATCGCGAGGTTCAGATCATATCGAAGCGGGTCACCGGCCTGGCGGATTTCGATGAGCGACATACGCGCGAGTTCGCCGACGCCGTCGTCAGGGTGCTGCGCGGTTACAAATCGATGGGGGTGAACTCATTCAACCTGGTGACTTACTCGGCGCCCATCGGCGATCGGTCTGATCATTACCGTTTCAACGCTCGCATGATCTCGCGACCGGTGTTCCAGCCGCTGTATACCAACGATGCGGGGCCCATCGAGCGTTTCTACGGCGTGTCGATAATCGAGGCCATGCCGGAGCAGGTGGCGTCCGAGATGAGGAAGTGGTTTGATGGCTAGCGCTATATCAACCCCTGTGCAAACTGGGACATAGTTTACAATTTAAACCTGGGACATCGTTTACACTTTTAGTCATGTTTTACAGGGGAAACCTTTCTCGTCGTTTCGTTTATTATACCGAGCGGGAGGAAGCTGAAAAGAATCTCCCACAGGCAATCGTCTAACTGCTTTAGAGCTATAGGCTCTCCGGCGAGGGCCTGAGATATATAGATCCACTTACCTTTCCA
>JAYEHL010000023.1:0-5528 GCA_034659515.1 Chloroflexota bacterium
AAAGGCATCGCAGGCCGATCCGCTACTGTGATTTTGAGTGTGATAGGCGATGTCAATGACTTTGCCGATGAGAACAAGCTGGCTGCTTACTTTGGGATTGTTCCCAGGGTCTCGGATTCCAATGAAATTTGAGACACTGTCTCCCTCTGTGTGAGACATTGCCTCCCTCTGTGTGAGACACTGGTCTGTTACTTTGTGGTATATTGTGGTGCTCTTTATGTGTGAATTACCGTAGTTTAGGGGGGATCCCCCGGTTTTTCGCGGGTTATTCAATAGGGTGCAAAGATGTCACCCGTCAGGCCGAAGTCCGCCGACTTCATAATTCGCCTCGCCTGGTGGATTGCAGCGTGCCGCTGCGGAGTGACTATCTGTAAATTCGACTCGCGGTTGTCGAGCGAATTAGAGTTGATGTGATGAACCTGCTGCCCGGCAGCCGGTCGCATGATCTGACGGTGCATGAAGATGATAGTCTCTTGGCCGTAATGCCGGACCTTGCGAACCGCGTATATTTTGCTATGGGATTTTCTCGCGTACCAGCGATAACGGGTTAGGGATTCGTACCGTTCTGGGTCGACTATGGCGTGCCGATCGTCGCCGAGGTTAATTAGAATTCGGTCTACGAAGCGAGTCTCTGGAGACCTCTTTTTGATTACCATTTTGGGTTTTCAATACCTTAATTACAACGTCTTTTCGGCGATTGTCTACGAAAATGCCAGAGCCGAGCAGGGCGGAGACGGCGAGGAGAATCTCTTTCCACGGCGGTGGAGCGGTTGCGGCTGCTGCCTCGGCTCCCACCGCAACCGCCGCCACCGCCTCTGGAGGAGGTTCTTTCAATAATTGACAGCCCATAAAGCCGCCCAGCAGCAGGAGCGAAAGTGCCAGTGCTGCTGCTGTGGTTTGGTTATGACGTATTGTTGCTGGAGCCTTCAAGGCGTTAAATCCCTTCTATATGTGCATAATGTAACATAGGCTGTAAAACGCTGGCATCGAGTCGGCACTCTGCACGGTGATCTCTGGCGTGGCGGTGTAGGTGGTGCGATAGTAGTCCGTTCCTTCCTGCATGCTATTTGTTGGCTCGCCTCCTTTCAATGTGTGATAGTGCGGCGGCTGGGTGGCAGTGTGGACGTGGCTGTCGCTGCCGCCCGTGGTGCCGGTTGGATGAGGCGGTTCGTGACCACGAACGAACCGCCCCGATAGATTAGGCGTTCCGTTGTTGCCGTCGCACAGTTTCCATCCGAAGGGAATGCTGTCGACACTCCCCGACCAGATTGCGATTATGCCCTGCATGCTGTGTGCCATTATGATTTAGACCGTGACGTTCACATTCGCGGTGCCGGTCGCTGTGCCGTGTGCGTCGTAGCCGCCGATGATACCTGAGCTGCTTTTGGACCACCACGCATTTCCGAAAGCCCCGACTTCGTCGGTGATGTTCCAGAATGGCGGGTCGTCGACCGTACCCCAGAGATACCAATCTCCGGTCGTTAGTTTGAAGTACCACGAACCGTTGCAAATCCCGGCGTAATGATAATCGCCGGTTACATCTGGGTTTGGGGCGCCTGTGACGGAGTAGCTAAATGCTAAGCCGCCGCATCCGTAGGGCCCACTGCGAAACTCTCGCTAAGCCTCCCATCTGCCCTTGCGATTCGAGCGCTAAGCCAGAGCCGGTGACCCTCGGCGACTGGAGTCGGAACGGCGATCGTCGCTGGCGAGGTAACTGGAGTGGTGTCACCGACAATCGTGTCTGCGAAGAGATATGGTCCGGCGAAGAAATTGCGAGTCGGCGATTGAGGCCTGGCCATTCTGATGAACATGAACCCGCCGACTTCAGCTGCCCAAGCAGCAGTGTCGTCGAAGGCAACTTCCAGTTCTTGTGATGCCTCGGAGCAAGAGAATGCCAGAGTGGGATCGTGTTCCGGAAGGGCCATCGTGGTAGGAGCCGCATCGACGATCGCCTGATCAGCATAAAGCCGAGCGGCGTTGGAGCGGATGTAGTGATTGAAGCCGCTCAAGTTTATGTCGATTCCGAGGCGGTTTTTCATGCCCACCGCCCTGGCGTAATCGCCCCAAGCGGCACGCTGATCGGCGGTGACGGTTTCGAGCCAGCGATCCGTAAGGTAGGCTATCACCGCCCTGATCTTTTCCTGGATTGCCGACGCCGGATTTACCGGCTTGGTTCTGGCTCTGGCGTAGTTGCCTGAGCGGTTATGAGCGAAAGTGGTGCCAGCTATACTGCCGGACATTTGGATCACGCCCGCTCCGTATTGTACGAGTGCCATTTTTTGCCTTCCTTTCTGTGGAATTCAAGACAATTTTTTCCACTACTACCGGCCTCGTAACCTAAGTATAGCACTGATTTGAGGTTAGTCAAGAAAAAAATGCCCCCCAGGAGGGATTACGAGGCCGCGTTTTTTAGCCTACCCCCCCGGGGGGTTGACGATGTTGAGTTATCTGGTCAAGGTTCGATTAGGAAAAGACAGGAGCCACCTGCCTGCCTGCCTGTTAGTCTTATGCACCTTTGAGCCGGGTCGTCGGTCGGGCGGTCGTCGTAGAGGGCTCGCCGGTCGGGTTGGAAATTCATCTCGATGGACAATCGAATGACGTATTCGGGCGTATGGTCGATGATGTAGGCCCTGCCACCGGTCGCTGCTGGGTGATTTGCCGGTGGACCGTTCACCCACGGGCCGAGCACGCAGGGGCTAATCAACGACCAGAAGGCGTATTGATTGTATGGAGCAAGGCAGTGCAGATGGAGCCTGCAATCGGCGGCCAGTAGTCCTGCCTGCCAGTCTTGACCCTCGAAGGCGAAGTATTTGATCCAATGGCACGGAAAGCTGGTTCGCTGTTCCATCGTGATCACTACGCCGTTCGGTGGATTCGGATAGCCTGGTTCGGGGACCATCTCGTGGGCAACCATTCGCAACTGCTTGGGCGTCTCGTCGGCGGGCCATAGTCCAGGCGTGCAGTCGCTGCAGTCTATGCCTGCCTCGAAGTCGTAGTCGGGATGTAGTAGACGGCCCATATCGCACAGAATACGTAGAAATATGTAAATTGCCAGATTCTTATGGGAAATTCTCCTGACCCCATTGAAAGTAGTCTGGGATCAGGAGAATTTCTTATAAAACTGGCTGCCCGTCCGCTTCGGTCGGGCAGTGGCTGTGATTTTTCCCACAAGGAGCGTGCCAGGATGCTTTTCCCTGGCACGATACTTGTAAAATCACAGACTTCCGATTGATCCTTATGTCTGAACGTAGTGAAGACTATTCTTTAGGGTGCAAAAAGTTGCACCCCTCAAAGTGCTAAAAGTGCCTTCCTCATCGTACGGATACGGTCGTTTTTTTCTCGCCAAGTTAGTCTGCTGCCGGTGGACTTTTTTCGGGTTTTCGGCAGTGCCATAGCTGCTAGCCAGTCGCGAAAGGACTTGAAGTGATGTACGTTGATTCGAGGATGCCGCTTATCAGCCCACCAGGTATGAATCAGCCTGTGTTTCGTTAGCCACGCTCGCCAATACTGTATTGTCCGCACGGATACTCCGAACTTCTTTGCCAGTCGGTAGTTGTAGAGGCAGCAGGTCCCTGATTTGAACGCACAGAGATAGCAGTAGAGGCTTCGCGGACCGCGCGGAAATACCGAGGCCGGTAGCTGTGCTAACCAGAATGGCCGGGCGGAACGGTTTTTCATAGCTTGACCTCCGCAGCGTGGTCGCTAATGAACTCGATTGCTTCTTTCAGATCTTGCGTGCTCGGATGTGTGTAAATCTGCGTGCTAGAGATCGATGAATGGCCGAGAAGCTGTTGAACAACTCGGATGTTGGTTTTACGCATTAGCCGCGTGGCGAATGTGTGGCGGAGCGTATGAGGCGTAACGCGGGTGTGCAGGATAGTCTCCCCATAGTGTTTGCATATACGCTGTATTGTCCGGACGGATATATGCTTCGCCGGGTCGTTTGTGGGGAAGGCAAACCAAACGCCGCCGCGTATGGTATGCCGCCAAAGTAGGTTTTGGAGCACTTTGACGGCTTCCTGGCAGGACTGTGTAAGAGGGATTGTTCGCGGTTTGTGGTTCTTGGCGATCTCTGCTCGGACGTCGAGGGAAAAAACCGGGGCCTCGTTCACGAGCAAGTCATATTGACGAAGCTGGACTAGTTCTCCTACTCGGAGGCCGGTGTCGGCGAGAATGACGAGGGTTGCTTGGTGCCAGGGCGATGGGCAAAGAGTGAGCAAGGTTGAAAGCTGCGTAGTCGATAATGCGGGGATGCAAGTTGGCATTGGGGATTCCTTTCAAGATAAGCAATGACGGAGGCGGTGATTTCTTCGATTTCGTTGCCGGTAAAGCCGCACTCCAACTGTAGGGTATTGATTTCGTAGAGAATGGGATGCGGAAAGGAGGCGTGGCTCGGTTTGCGGAGGGCTACGATGTCATCCCAAGCGCAGAGGTGTGGTGGTGCACCGCCCAGTATCCGGAATTTTTCGTACTGCGGCGTGAACCAATTTAGGATTCGTTCTTGTTCGGTCATTTCGAGCTCCTTTCAGCTAAAGCGACATTGATTTTCGTGCGATTGAAGCAGATCAACCAGTTTCGCGTCAAGCAAAAAATCAGAAAAGCGACAAGTTTTTCGCGACAGATTATTTGCGATCGGCGGCTGGATTGTCGTCTTCTGGTTAAAGTGCGACTATACCCGTCTATAGGGGAACTCCACGGGATTCTTGCAGTTTTGTCGCAGTTTCGACGGTAGCCCCTCGCGGCGCTTCGCCGCGTGCCCGGCTGCGGCGGCGACGCGACCGAGCGCAGCTCGACGAGCGGCGACGATGCAGGCGGGCTGCGGCCTTGCCGCATGGAGGGGCGCTTGGAGGGCGCGTGGCTGCGGCGGCGGAGCCGCCGCACGCGGCCGAGCCTCCGCGATGGCCGCAACCCTTATGCGGCGGAGCCGCATGCCGCCCCCCAAGATTGGGGGGTTGGGGGGGGTTGAATAAAAACAAGTCGGCTCGGAATCAAAAAGGGGCTTTTTCATAAAAAATTGCCCGCCTTGCGGGCGTCCTTCGCCGGCGCCGCCCCTTTTTGAAGCAATCCAGGTTGGGCGGGCGGGTGGGCCTGGATTGCGTTTCCGAGCCATCCTTATGGGCGCCGCGAGGCTTCCGAGCAGAGCCTGGAGTATAACAGCGATAAATCGGCTTGCCGATTACGCAAATTCCGACTATGGCCGAGGTCTTTCTTTTCCGAGGCCGTTCCGCCCGCGATGCCCCTGCCGCCGTAAGCTGCCCGAGGCAGCGCAGGCGGCAGGGGCTGAGCGGGCGGATTCGATAGCGGAACGCGGGATGAGAAAGCAAACGCCACATCACCGGGAATGTTGGCATTGTTCTTGAGCAAGGACGTGCTGCATGAGGCAAGAATGAAGACGAAAGAAAATGCACAATGGCATTAGTTGGCGACAACGCGGGATAAACTGGTCAAACAGCGTACCGCATTGATCAATAAGATTCATAACGTGCTGAACAGCTACGCCATCAAGTTCAAGAACGAATCGATCGGTA
>JAYEHL010000024.1:0-5500 GCA_034659515.1 Chloroflexota bacterium
GTGCTGGAACCGGTGCTGAGCAAGGGCTTTCCGAAGGAAGCCGATTTCAAGGCGCTGGATAATCTGGCAGCTACGATTGCCGAAAAACACAAGGAGCATAACTTCGCTTGATAGCCGTTTACAAAGGGAGGCATAAGAACGGATCTCAAGGGAAGCAAGTCCGACGAGGAAGGGTTCGCCGACATTGAACAACGGACTGTTCCCGTCCGTCGCCGAGTTCCTGTGCTACTTCAAGGGCCTCAAGCCGAAGAATAAGATCGGGGCGGCTTTCGGCTCGCACGGATGGGCCGGTGGCGCGGTCAAGACGATCAAGCAGGAGCTCGAAGGGACGGGCATCGGGGTCGTTGATTCCGATCTGGCGATCAAGTTCGTGCCGGACGAGGGCGAGATCCAGAAGTGCGTCGATTTCGGCAGGGAGGTAGCGGGACGGATCAGGTGACGGGTTTTTAAGCGCGGTCGTTTACAAATACGAATCGGCGGGGATGATGCCAGGAACGTCCCCGCTTTTTGTATCGCTTTGCGGTATCGGCTTCGGTGTCGTTAAACCCGGTCGACTGAGCAAAACACCCGATGGCAGAACGGCCCGTATCAGATTGCGGTCTTATTGACACGGTCTGAATTCGGATGTAAATTTTATTCGATGGGTTAATCCCCGCCATCGAGCGGTTGCGACGGCGCACGGTATTCGTTAGCTCCCGAAGGTTTTATCGCAATTCTCTTACGTGATTCACCCATCGTCGGTATTAAAACACGTTTTTAAAGGAAGGTCACAATGGTCAGGGTAGCGTTTGTCGGATGGCGCGGCATGGTGGGCTCGGTGCTCATGGACAGGATGCGCGCGGAGAAGGACTTCAAGGGTTTCGATGCCGTATTCTTCACCACATCGCAGGTGGGACAGAAGGGGCCGGACGTCGGCCTGTCGATCCCGCCGCTCATGGACGCCTACGACGTTAAGGCCCTTTCGCAGGCCGACGTTGTGGTCACTTGCCAGGGCGGCGAATACACCAAGAAGGTATACCCTGAGATACGCGCCGCGGGCTGGAAGGGCTACTGGATCGATGCCGCCTCCGCCCTGCGCATGAACGACGACAGCGTCATCGTGCTGGACCCTGTGAACCGCGACGTCATCGACAGGGCGCTGGATTCCGGCATAAAGGACTACATCGGAGGCAACTGCACGGTGAGCCTTATGCTCATGGGTATCGGCGGCCTGTTCCGCCGGGGCTGGATCGAGTGGATGACCACTATGACCTACCAGGCAGCCTCCGGCGCAGGCGCTAACAACATGCGCGAGCTGGCGGCGCAGATGGCGGCCATCGGCGCGGCCTCCGCCGACCTCCTCGACGACCCGGCGGCGTCCGCGCTTGATATAGACCGGCGCGTCCTCGAGACCCTGCACGGCGAGGATTTTCCGACGAAGTATTTCGGCGCACCGCTAGCGGCCAGCCTCATCCCGTGGATAGATTCGGCCATGGAGAGCGGACAGACGCGGGAGGAGTGGAAGGGCTACGCCGAGACGAACAAGATACTGGGCGTCGATAAGCCCATACCAATCGATGGGCTGTGCGTGCGCGTGGGCTCCATGCGATGCCATTCGCAAGCGATGACCATCAAGCTGGTGAAGGACATCCCGCTCGACGAGATCATTGCCTCCATCGCTGGCGCGAACGAGTGGGTCAAGGTGGTCGCCAACAACAAAGAGGATACGCTGAAGCACCTCACGCCGTCGGCGGTCTCCGGCACGCTCACCGTGTCGGTGGGGAGAATAAGGAAGCTCAACCTGGGTGGCGAATACCTTACTCTGCTCACCCTGGGCGACCAGCTGCTGTGGGGTGCAGCCGAGCCGATACGCAGGATACTCAGGATCGTGCTCGATTATTTCGGCTAGAGAAACGGAGGGTTTGGCACAACTAAACCCTCCGTCTGTTTAAAAACTACGTAAGATTATGAAGATGGTTACAAGGTGGGCTGAGCCCCCCTACGCCTGCACCCTAAATCTTACGCCCAACCTCCGCTCCCTCTGCGATGGCCTCCAGCGCCAGCCGCGGCTGCTTGGCGTCGCCGATAACATAAACCTCCGGCACCACGCCCTCGATATTTTGGCTCAGGGTATCCACAGAACTAGTGCCGCAGGCGATGATGATATGGTCGATTCCCTGTATCGTCTCCTCTGCGCCGTCGCGGGTGATGATTGCGCCGTCCTCAAGTAACTCGCTGACTGTCGCCGAGGTGATCCACTTCACGCCCTTCTCCCTGAGTCGCGGGATAAGCAGCATGCGGCTCATCTCGACCTCGTCCATGGCGATATCGGGCAGCATCTCGATGATGGTCACAGCCGTTCCCGATTCCGCGTCCCCGTCTCCGAGGTCCGCCAACAGGTCTGCTACCTCGCATCCCACCAGTCCGCCGCCGATGACGAGCACCCTGCCCTTGGGGCGCGGCGCTCCGGCCAGCACGGCGTGGGATGAGATGACCCTGGGGCCGTCTACGCCCGGTATGGGAGGGGTGGCGCACTCGCCGCCGGTGGCTACGACCACGGCATCCGGTTTCTCCGCGGCGATGAGATCGGGCGTCACTTCTGTCTCGATCACTACCTTCACGCTCAGCTTCTTCACCTGAGTCGAAAGATATGATATCCACATGGCCAGCTCCTGCCGCATCGGGGCCACGCAGGCGATGTTGAGCTGTCCGCCCAGCTTGGCCTGCTTTTCATAAAGCGTTACCTCGTGGCCGCGCAGTGCTGCGACGCGCGCCGTCTCCATGCCGCCCGGCCCGCCGCCGGCCACAAGCACCTTCTTCGGTTTATCCGCGGGGACGATGGCCATCTCCACCTCTCTGCCCACGGTGGGGTTGATGACGCAGGTCATCGATTGCAACTTCATGATCTGCTGCACGCACCCGATGGCGCAGCTGGTGCACGGCGCGATGTCCTCGAACCGGCCTTCCTTAGCTTTATTGGGCAGCTCGGGATCGGCGAGCAGCGCCCGGCCCATGACCACCATGTCGGCAAGGCCCCTCGTTAAAATATCATCGGCGAACCTGGGGTCGTTGATGCGGGCCACCGTCAGCACCGGTACGTCGACTACCTGCTTCACCGCGGCGGCGGCGGCCACGTTCAGGCCGAAGGGCGTGCCGGTGGGGGGTATGATGCGATAGAACTGCTCCGGCTGTATGCCGCCGGACACGTGGAAGGCGTCCACTCCGGCTTCGACCAGCCGCGGGGCGATGTACTGCGTGTTCAAAACGTCCCTGCCGCCGGGCGTATGCTCGTCGCCTGAAATTCTTAAGATTACGGGGAAGTCCTTTCCCGCCTTCTTCTTGATGTCCTCCATGACCTCCAGCACAAACCGGAGGCGGCCCTCGTTCGATCCGCCGTACTCGTCGGTGCGCTTGTTGCGCAGCGGGGAGAGGAAGGATCCCGCCAGCATGTAGGCGTGGGCCGCATGCAGCTCTATGGCGTCGAAACCGGCCTCCCTGGCCCTGCGCGCCGCGTCGCCGTACTGCCGGATTATCTTTTTGATCTCGTCGACGGTGAGCTCGCGGGCCATATAGCAGCAGGTCTTGCTGTAGTGCGCCGAGGGGGCCACGGGCTGGCCTCCGAACATCCAGCAGAAGGTGTCGGCGCCCGGGTGGCTCAGCTGCGGGACCAGCTTTGCGCCGTGGGCGTGCACGCGGTCGATGAGCTTCTTGAAGTTGGGTATGACGCTGTCGTCCCAGAACCCCATGCTGGACAGCAGGTACTGCTGGTCTTTATCCACGACGAATGTCTCCGTTATTATCATCCCCACGCCGCCGGCAGCGCGGGCCTCAAGATAATCGACCAGCTTTTCGGAGACGGTGCCGTCGTCGGACGACCAGTTTGGCGTTATGGGGGCCATGGCGATGCGGTTCCTGACCTCCATCTTACCGATCTTGATAGGGCTGAACAGTGTGCTCGATGAACTCATTTTCACTCCCTGCTGCTTAATGTGATGTCGATGCAATGTATGCAGCGACTTGCCGAAATATCGTCGACTGCCTTGTAACCATAAGTGCGCGTCTCGATTTACCCGCAAGTTCAGTCAATATAGAACCTGTCGGCGATCATTGTCAAGCGAGACAAGGCGTGTCGGAGTGGGTCGAAGTGTACTCGATTTCGGTCGAGTCATGCCATCTGATATAATCGAAATGTTAATCGCGATCGAATGAAGGGTAAAGATAGATGGCTGATTTGGTCGACATTGCAGTAATCGGCGCGGGGGTCATCGGGCTGGCCGTCGCTGCCGAGGTGGCGCGCGAGGGCAGAAACGTTTATGTAATCGAGAGGGGCGAGACCTTCGGGCGGGAGGCCAGCAGCAGGAACAGTGGTGTCATCCATGCCGGAATCTATTATCCCGAAGGCTCGCTCAAGGCTCGACTCTGCGTCGAGGGCAACCGACTGTTGTATGAGTTATGCGAGCGTTATGGCATTGCGCATCGTCGCACGGGCAAGCTTATCGTTGCGGTCAGCGACGACGAGGTCGCTCAGCTGGAATCGCTACGTGAGCGGGGCGAGCGCAACGGGGCCGATGGGCTTCGGATGATATCGATGAAACAGTTGAAATCGCTGGAGCCGAATGTCGAAGGTATCGCCGCCCTGTTCTCCTCGTCGACCGGTGTCGTGGATGCACATGCGCTGATGCGGTACTATCTGGTGAGGGCGCAGGATGAAGACGCGCACATCGTCTTTAACACGGAGGTCGTCGCCATCGAGCGTGCGAATGATGGATATCGAGTGTCGGTGGACGACGGGTCCGGCAGCTTCTCGATTTTATCGAGGGTGGTGATAAACTGCGCCGGACTCGACTGCGACGAGGTTGCTAATATGACCGGTATCGATGTCGACAATGCCGGTTACAGGCTGCACTACTGCAAGGGCGAGTACTTCAGCGTGGGCGGCGGGAAATCGAAATACATCGAACATCTGATTTACCCTGTGCCGCTGCCGAGGGTTACCGGAGTCGGCATCCACGTAACGCTCGATCTCGATGGGAGGATGCTGCTCGGGCCCAGCGCCGAGTATGTGGACAAAGTCGATTACGCTATCGATAATCGAAATCAAAAGGCGTTCTATGAATCGGTCAAGCCGTTCCTGCCGTTCATCGAATATGAAGACCTCGCGCCGGAGATGGCCGGGGTACGGGCCAAGCTGCAGGGGCCGGATGACGATATTCGCGATTTCGTGATCCGTGAGGAGAGCGACCGGGATCTGCCGGGGCTCATCGATCTCATAGGCATCGAGTCGCCGGGGCTGACAGCATCGCCGGCAATCGCGCGATACGTCGGCGGGATTGTGGATGGGGTGTTGGGGTAGAGTGATGGTGGCATAACGCATTAAGTGAGGTGCCTGAAACAAATACGCAAATAAACTTTCGCATAATCTACAACCTCAAATTGCCATTTTAATCTTTAGGTAAATCGCAGACATGTTTCAGGTCATCTCGACTTTTTTGTTGTGCCTATTTTATAAAATCTAATGTGT
>JAYEHL010000025.1:0-5431 GCA_034659515.1 Chloroflexota bacterium
TTAAAGACCTGCTCAAAAGCACCCGGGAGGAACGCGAGGTACAGATAGCATTTGTTGAAAACGTGCTTAAGCAAGAGCTCGACAAAGCAGGGATTGAGGTCGAGGTCACGGGAAGACCGAAACATATCTACAGCGTAGTGCGCAAACAGGAGAGATACAAGAGTCAGGGTAAGGATTTAGGGGACATTTACGATCTTCTAGGACTACGTATCCTGGTCAAAAAAGTGAACGATTGCTACGGCGTCCTGGGAATTATACACAACCTGTGGCACCCGCTGCCCGGCGAGTTCAACGATTACATAGCAAACCCTAGAGGCGGGATATATCAGGCAATTCACACTACGGTGATGCTCGGAGCCGACCTGCCGCTGGAGATTCAAATACGCACACACGAAATGCATCGTATAGCCGAGTACGGTCTCGCCGCGCACTGGCGCTATAAAGAAGGCAAAAAGAAGGATGAGGATTTCGATAAACGGCTGGCCGGGCTGCGATTCCTGCTCGATAGATTCAAGGACGTCGGCGGCATCGAATTCTTCGAGCTGATGGAGATCGACGTATTCGGCGACAGTGTCATGGTATATACTCCCAGAGGCGAGATAAAGGACTTGCCGACGGGCTCAACGCCGCTCGACTTCGCATACAGGATACACACAGAGCTGGGGCACCGGTGTGTCGGGGCCAAGGTCAACGGCAAGATGGTCCCGTTGACCTATAAATTAAAGACGGGCGACACCGTTGAGATAGTAACGTCCAAGGGCAGCAAGGGGCCCAGCCGCGACTGGCTCAACCCTGACCATGGCTATCTGCGAACGTCGCATGCCAGGGAGAAGGTGCGGCAATGGTTCCGCAAACAGGAGCGGGGAGAGAGCATCGAGCGTGGCAAGGAATTGCTCGAAAAGGAGATGCGAAGGTTAGGCATATCCATATCGGAAGAGGAGCTGGCCGAACTTTTCAAGAAGGAAAGCGCGGACGATTTCCTCGCCGCCATCGGCTACGGAGACATCAGCACACACCAGATAGCCAACAGGCTCTCCGTCCCGAAAGAGAAAGCGATCCCTGAAACAGCCCCTAAAAAGCAGGGCGCCTCCTCAGGGATACAGGTTATGGGCATGGATAATCTGCTGACTCAGCTCGCCCCCTGCTGCAATCCCATGCCCGGAGATGATATAATCGGTTATATCACCCGCACCAAGGGCGTAAGCGTCCATCGGAAAGACTGCTCGAACATAGCAAATACAGCGGAAAAAGAGCGGTTGATTAATGTGAAATGGGGGGTGGCGGAGCAATTTTATACCGTGCCTGTTCGTATAGAGGCATTCGACCGAGTGGGACTCCTTCGGGATATATCCACCATAGTAGCCGAGGAGGGCGTTAATATCGCCTCGGCCAACACTCTCGATCAGGAAGACGGAACATCGGTGACGGTACTCACCCTGCACACCAAAGGTCTTGCCCAGCTAAGCCGGCTCTTCTCCAAGCTGGAAGGGGTGACGGGGATTGTAAACGTAACAAGAACCACATAGGAGGAACAAGGCTTGGCGAACACAAAATCAGCAAAAAAGGCCCTGCGCGTACAGTCGGCTAAGGCTGAGCGCAACGGGCCTATCCGCAGTGCGGTAAAGACTGCAGTCACAAAAGCTAGGAAGCTTATCCAGGAGAACGATATGGACGCTGCAAAGGCAGCCGTCAAGGATGCGACGATAATTCTGGATAAGGCCGCCCAGAAAGGGATTATTCACCCTAACAACGCCGCACGCCGCAAGTCTCACCTGGTGAAGCAGCTGAACGGCGCACTGGGTGCGGACAGTCCTTCCGAAAGCTAAATAATCCGGCGACTCAAAGCTCGATGGCTATTCTATACATGCGAGCTCTTATTCGTTAGGATATCGAGACCGAACGTATTTCGTTAAAGAAATCGCCATCCTCGGCTTACTTAAGCGCTCTACAAACGAGGATGGCTGCTTTTTGAATATCAGGTAACAGGCGAAAATGACGGTGAAGTTGAACGAGTTGCTCAGCCAGTTTCAAAACGCAGGCAGCGATTTATTCCAGCGGGGCCTGATCACCTCGCATGGCGGCAACATGAGCGTCAGACGCGGCGACCGGCTGATCATCACCGTATCCGGTGCCCGGCTCAGCCGCCTCGGCGCGGACGATCTGGTTGAGACCGGTATTTACGCCGACGACGAATCGACCGCGCTGGCCTCGACGGAGCTTCCGGTTCACCGGGCGATATATCAACAAACAGCTGCGATAGCGGTGGTTCACGCACACCCGGCGCACGCCATCGCGCTATCTTTTGTCGATCGCGAGATAGTGCCGATCGATACCGAGGGCGCATACCACCTCGACAGAGTGCCCGTGCTCGGATGGGGCCGGCGGCTGTTCTCCGGCGAGCTTGCCGACGATATCGCCCAGGCGCTGGTCGAGCATCACGCCGCGATGGCGTACGGCCACGGCAGCTTCGCGATAGGCCGCGATCTGGATGAGGCGCACCACTACACATCCACCCTCGAGGAAAGCTGCCGCATAATATATATGGTCAGGCAACTCAAAGGAATGTCAAAATAACAATCGACGATAATATCGAACCAGCTAACCCTACCGCTGCGGCTCGATGATAACCTTGATGCAGTCCCTGCCCGCAGCCACCAGCCTGAATCCCTCCCCCACCTCCACCATCGGCAGCCGGTGCGTGATCATCCTATTGAGACATAGCTTGCGGGTTCGAATGAGTTCAAGCGCCGTGGCGTAGTCGGAGGGGCTTCCTGCGTACGATGTGGTAAGTGTAATATCGTTGCGGTAGAACAGCTTGTTCACCGGCACCTGCAATATGAAATCCGGCTCCGGCGGGGCGAAGAACAACACGGTGCCGCCGCGCTCCACCGACTCCAGCGCCCGCTCGAACGCCGAGGGCGCGGTGGTGCACACGATAACGACATCGGCGAGGCGCCCGTCGTTAAGACGTCTGACGTGCGACGGGATGTCCTCATCAGCATGAATCGCAGTATACGCCCCGAAGCGTCCCGCCGCCTCGAGCCGCGAATCCAGTACATCGACGGCGATGACCCGCGACGTCCCCATGACGCTTGCGAGGTGTATGTGGATCAAACCAGCAATGCCGCTCCCGATGACGAGCACGCATTGCCCCGGCACGATGCCCGTGGCGCGCTGCCCGCGCAGCACGCATGCCAGCGGCTCGGTGAAGCTGGCCTCCTCGAACGAGACCTCTTCCGGCAGCTTGAAAACGCCGCGATCGACATTGATGGCGGGCAGGCGGATGAACTCGGCGAAGCCGCCGGGATCGAATTTGGTATGCCGCAACGTGTCGCACACGGTGTGATGGCCGCCGAGACAATAATGACAGGTATTACACGGGACGTGATGCGCGGCGGTTACCCTGTCACCCTCTTTAAATTTCTCGACGCCATCGCCGACGTCGGCGACAACACCGGCGATCTCGTGTCCTAGCACGAGCGGAGCCTTGGGCAGACGATCCCATTCCGCCACGTCGCTGCCGCAGATGCCGCTGGCCTCAACCCGAATTAGAATTTCGCCGGGGCCGATCTCCGGCACCGGCATTTCTTCAACACAAACGTCATTGTTGTTGTAGTAGACTGCGACACGCATAAAAAGCCATCCTGCCTATATTATCGAAAAGCCTGGTTTTATCCGCAACCCAAAACAATCGAGTCAAACGTAACAACATTACAAAGATTACAGAGCTACGACTAAATCCCCATCTCGATGCCACACAAGTCGCTCGCCAAACGACCCGCAGTTCGTTAAAACCGACTGCTACTTCCTTTTCCTTACGTACTTCTTCCCCGGCCCGCCGCTCTTCTCAACATCGTAGATCTCCTGCGCCTTCCCGGGCGCAGCATCCTCATGAATGATGGCGCGCAGCGCCTTGATCATCGCTACAGGGTGCTCGTTTTGCCAGATGTTGCGGCCCAGGTTCACCCCGATGGCGCCCTTCTGCAAGCCATCGTGAACGAACTCGAAAACCTCCATCTCCGTCTCCACCCGGGGCCCGCCGGCCATAACAACAGGTGCAGGGCAGCCATAGGTAACCTTGTCGAAATCCTCGCACCAGTATGTCTTCACCACGCGCGCCCCGAGCTCGGCGGCGATACGGCAGCACAGTGCCAGGTAGCGGGCGTCCCGCTTCTCCAGCTCCTTGCCCACGGCGGTGACCGCCATCACAGGAATGCCGTATTTCTCTCCTTCATCGACCAGCTTGGTCAGGTTTAGCAGCGATTGCTTCTCGTAATCCGTGCCGACAAAGATCGAGATGCCGACAGCGGCGACGTTCAGACGGACAGCATCCTCCATCGATGTGGTGATGCCCTCATCGGCGAGGTCGCGCCCGACAACGCTTGAACCGCCGGAGACCCTGAGTATGATCGGCTTCGTATCTCTCGGATCGATCGCCTGGCGAAGAACCCCCCTGGTAACGAAAACGGCGTCGCAATAAGGAAGAAGAGGCCCCAGGGTTTCACCGGGCTTCTCCAGCCTCCTTGTGGGACCCTGGAAATAGCCGTGGTCGATAGGCATAAATAAGCAGCGGCCATTAGGTTTTATAAGCTGCGACAGCCGGTTTTGCATTCCCCAATCCATATCGATGTACCTCTCTAAAATCAAGCGTTGTTTCCGTAGTTTATTAGCTGGATTGCGACAAGTCAAGCAAACTCGACATACCGCCCACTTAAAATCATAAAGCACCTCACCCTATCCAAGGTAAGGTGCTTCGAAATGAAACTATCGCTTAAACTATGCCCTAGTCCGAGGAAGGCAACGGGCGAGCTTCTTGTATGTCCATATCCTTGCCGCAACACACAACGGCGCCCTCGCCGGCCTTGACGCACAGCACCTCTGTATTGCACACACTGCAGTTAAATCGCTTTCCTAGCTGATTCGCCACTGGTCATACTCCTTCTTGCTTACTTCTTAGTCATCGGCTGCCCGCAGCAGTTGAGGGTTCCCTCCCCCGCCTTGGTAACGATAAACTCGGAGCCGCACTTCTCGCAGAAATATCTCTTACCTGTTTCGTTTGCCACTTGAGACCCTCCGATTACACTGAATGTCAAACTGTAAATATCATTATATTATCCCCGACGACCTCGGGTCAACCCGCAACTCAAATCGACGAAGGCTCAGCGAAGTGATGGGATCAATAAACACCATGCAAGGGCCTTCAATTGAGCGAATAGGAGTAACCCTGTACCAGATGCCAGTCATCCAGCGGCCAGTAGAGTAGCCACACCCTCCCGATGATATTGTCGCGGGGCAGCGTGCCCCAGCTACGCGAGTCGCTGCTGTAGAGGCGGTTATCGCCCATCACGAAATAGCTGCTCTCAGGTATATCGATTGCGCTGTAATTACGATTCTCTCCCTGAATATACGGCTCGTCCAGCGACTCGTCATC
>JAYEHL010000026.1:0-25009 GCA_034659515.1 Chloroflexota bacterium
TTAGTATAGTACATAAATGAGTATATCATATGGTATTCAAAAAATCAATGTATCCTTAAAGTATAATTCTAAAGCGACGAGTGCTAGAGGGATATGCATAGAATTATAGACGGGTATCAGCATAGACCGAAATAAATTAAGGGCTATGTAGGGCAGGTAGTACAAATTGACATATTAAGGAACATATGGTACTAATAAAGTGTACACAAATATATTAAAGAGTATAAAGAGGTCACAAGAGGGGGCTGCAATGTTAAATCAGCAAAGTATTGAACCGCGTAGATGTAGATGGATTAATGGTATAACTATTATTTTGGGAATTGCTCTTTGTTTTCTGATACCTATCGCTGCCCCTGTATTTGGGGCAGCATTAATTACTATCGGCGTATATGCAAACAGGCCTAATACAGACAAAGTTATACGCCGCCTCGGTCTGGTAGCTATTATCACTGGCGTAGTTATGGTAGTTGGCTTTGCGATTTTTCTCTTACTAACCCTGCCAGCGCACACCGGTATAAACGGTGTCTTGATAGCGCAGTAAAAATTTACTTTCCAATAGGCGTTTTCAAAGCGACAGGAAAGGGTGGAACAATCAATTAATCCACCTCCCTATTTGCCTACCCGCCTCTTCCCCTGCCACATACCCTGTTGGAAAGACCGTCTGCAAATTGTATCCGCCGGTGTTCGCTTCTATATCCATGACCTCGCCGCAGAAATAGAGCCCTTTGACCAGGTTCCCAAAAATGGACAAACTGTTGGACATGTCTGCGAAAATGTCTGGACAGTCTCAGCTTTGTGTTATATTATGAATTTGTAGTAAATTGTTGGACATTGTTCAGGACAATGTCCGGAAAGTTGGGGGTGCGAAATGCCTGCTTGGAATGTTCATTTTGACGTCAGACTCAACACACAGCATCCTGAAATCATAAACTATCTCGCTAAGGCTAATGCGCTCGCATCTGTTATCCGCCAGATTCCTCTGCCGCCGGGGCTGAGAATAAAAATAGACGCGTTAAACATCATGCGCGCCGTGAGGGGGACGACCGGCATAGAGGGGGCGGAGCTTTCCGAGCAGGAAGTAGAGCAAATAATGCATACCGAGCCGGATAAAGCTGTCCTTCCCCCGGCGAGGAAACGCGACGAGCAAGAGGCGCGAAATGCTCAAGCATTGATGAACTACGTGGTGGAAGTGTTGCAAAAAAATACAGAGACCCCGTTAACTGAAAGCTTTGTTCTCGACGTACACAAAATACTCACCCAAAGCATTGAATATAGACATAATGTTCCCGGCGAGTACCGTAATCATGCGGTATCAGCGGGAAGCTACGTTCCACCGAGAAGCGGCGAAGAAGTGCGCTCGCTCATGAAGGAGTTTATTCGTTGGTTTAACCAGGGAGAAGCTAAAGGCTGGGACCCGGTAATCAGGGCGATAGTCGCACATTTTTATATAGTCAGTATACATCCTTTCGGTGATGGCAATGGACGCGCGTCACGCGGGGTCGAGAGTTTTTTGCTTTACCAGGCCGGCATAAACGCCCGCGGTTTCTATTCGCTGTCGAATTACTACTATCGCAACAGGGATGAATATATTCAGCAGTTGGACCATTCACGGTTCGAGATGGATGGTGATATTACGCCTTTTGTGCATTTTGCCTTGAAGGGATTGGTGGAGGAACTGGAGGCGGTGCATAGTGAAGTTCTGCACGAGATGAAGATAATCTCTTTTAGGGACTTCGCTCGGGAAACATTGACGATTAGTGGGAAATTACATACAAGGTCCGGGGCCAGGATATTTCGATTACTCTCAGAGATGAGCTGTGATCCTATTTCGGTCAAAGATATTAAGAGCAATAAGCATCCCTTAGCTCATATATATAAAGGGATGAGTTATAAGACTCTAGATCGGGATATCGCCTACCTTAAATCCCTTAAGCTGCTTAAAGTCGATGGGGATAAGATGATCGCAAATGTCGATATTATGGACACGTTCACGCCGCCTAATGAGTTTCGGGAACAACTTGTTATAAGGGATACGAAAGGCAAAGTAAAGAAATCGGCGAAAAATAAATGATCCATATTATCCGTGCGCCGCTTTTTCCCCCGCTACGTAGCCCGTGGAAAATGCCGCCTGCAAATTGTATCCGCCGGTGTCCGCGTCTATGTCCATTACCTCGCCGCAGAAATAGAGCCCGTCGATTAAACGTGAGGCCATGCTGTACGGGTCGATCTCCTTGAGCGAGACGCCGCCCGCGGTGACGATGGCGGCGCTAATCGGCAGCGGCTTATCGATGTTGAATCGAAGGGATTTCAAAGAACCCAGCAGCCGCTCCCGCTCGTCGGCGGTTATCTCGTGGCCGCGCTTTTCGGCGGAGATGCCCGTCATCGCAACAAAAGGCTCGAGCATCTTCTGCGGCAGCAGTTCCTTCAGTATATTGCGGTAGCTCCGTTTGCTGTAGCTGTCGAAGTCACGCTGTAGCCGCTGGCGCAATTTGTCGTTATCGAGGGCCGGCTTCAGGTCTATGGATACGCTCACCGGGCCGCGTTCCAGCGCATCGACTATCGCCAGGCTCATAAGCAACGTCACCGGGCCGCCGATGCCGAAGTGGGTCATCATCATCTCGCCCATGCGGCTTTCGATGACGGGCGGCCGTGGTTTCCTGCCGCTTATGCCGCGCCCGCAATCGTTCTTGGGCGTCTTTGCCGCATCGATCTCATCGGCGGTACACCGGTAGGCGGTTAGCCTCACGTTGCGCAGGCTGACGCCCTGCATTCTCCCGGCGCGCTCGACCTCGCGCACGACGAGCGGGACGAGGGCCGGGCGCAGTTTCGTTATCGTATGGCCGAGGACGGCAGCTATGCGATAGCCGTCGCCGGGTATGTCTCGTTCGCTGTCCGCACGCCGGTTACCCGTCCGTCTGTCACCTCGATCGATGTCATTCCGGTGTTAGTGCGGAGTCGGACGCCGTGTTCGGTCATGTAGCGTTCGAGCGCCCGCGTGATGTCGTGGGCGTCGTCCGATGCGGGGAAGACGCGCCCGCCGCGCTCGGTTTTGGTTTCGACGCCGTAGCGCTTGAGGAATTCCAGCAGGTCGTCGCGAAAGAATCGATCGAAAGTCCTGTACAGAAATCGCCCGTTGGAGCCGTACATGGCGATGAAATCGTCGATATCGCTGCTATTGGTCAGGTTGCAGCGCGTCTTGCCGCTGATGAGGAGCTTCTTGCCAGGGCCGTCGGTCTTCTCAAGAAGCAGCACGCTTGCTCCCATCTCGGCGGCCCGTCCGGCGGCCATCATGCCGCCCGCGCCGCCCCCGATCACTACTACACGCTTCGTGGTCATAAAACGCCCATTTCCCCCATACCATTTTAACAGCCATAGGCAACCATTAGTAGAACTGCAAGGATGATCGACGGCAAAGTCGAATCGATAGCCATCGCGTTTGTCGCGGGGCGTACGTTCGAATGGTAACTTTCGTCTCGTCGGATGTGTAGGTTAGTGTAAAGAGTATGCCGATGTGATTATCGCCAGGTGCGACACGGACGTCTTCGCCGGCTACTTAACGTCTTTGGTCGCGATCTGCTGGAGTTTCTCCAGCAGCGACCATAGTCGCTCGAACTCATCGTCCGATAGCGAGCCGGTAATATCGTTCAGGACGTCACTCTCCCCGGTCTGCTCCAGGATTTTGCGCCCCTCATCCGTCAGCGTTACCTTCTTGAGCTTTTTATTGTTCTCGTATTCGGAGCGTTTTATCAGGCCGTTTCGCTCCATGCGGTTCAACAGTCCGGATACCGTGGAGCGCTTGCGCATGATCCAGCGGGCGATCTCCGCCGGTGTGGCCGAGCCGCCGATGCCGTTCACTATGGTCAGCAGCGCCAGCTCCATGGGCGTGACTTCGAAGCCTTTTATCTCGCCGTATCTGACGCTGAACAGGGCCTTGTGCGTCATATATATATGCACGTACAGGTTATAGCTGCTGTTGAGGAACGGGGCGTATCTCTTATAAGCCGGTTCTTCGTCTCTGCTGATTTGTTCTGTCATTTAAAACCCCGTTTTTGTGATGTTGCGCCTCTTGGTCACGATATCAGCGCCGCGAGTTGGATGGATTATCCTTCATGATCAATCTCATTTTACCACAGATAGAGAATCTTCTCGGTTACAGGGCGGAATCGGAGACTTGACAAAAAAACAAAAAGTGGTATTATGGTTCGCATAAGAATAATACGCATGCCAATTATATCATGTTTCCCCTTCGCCATCACTTGAGAAACCGAGAGAGCTTAATAAAGACTGTCGGTGCTGATCGTTACCGTGTTCGCGGGGCAATGCGGCGGTTGCGTTCGAAATGCCGTTAAACGAGCGAAGGTCGTTCGTCCGGTTGCGAGCGTATTCGTGAAGGATTGTGTTATTCGAGATATAAGCGAGGCTTAATGAACAGCAGGATTAACAGGATCGATACAGACGTAGTGATCGCGGGGGCAGGTCCCGGCGGTTGCACCCTTGCCAAAGAGCTGTCGAAGAAGGGCAAGAGCGTCGTGCTCATCGAGCGGGGCGGCGACAAGTCATACTTCTCCGGAACCCCGCTGGAGCTTTTCTCACATCTGGAAAAGAAATCGAAGTTTATACCGTCCATGTCGACCAAGGAGGGCTACTCCCTCGTGCTGGGCCAGGGCGTCGGCGGCGGTACGCTGCTGTACGCCGGATCGGCCTTCCTGCCGGACGTCGATTACTGGCGACGCTACGGAATCGAACTGGAGCAGGACATCATCGATGAGGCGATGCGTGAGATGTGGTATTCTATTCCGCCGGACGATTTCATCGGCGAGGGGAACAGGCGCGTGCGGCAGGCGGCCAACGAGTTGGGGTACCCGTTCGACAAGGTGGCCCGGCACATCGATTTCGAAAAATGCCGCGTCGGATGCGAGAATTGTACCTTCGGCTGTCGGCGCGACGCCAAGTGGACGGCGAAGGTCTTCGCTGACGAGGCAGTCGAGAGCGGCGCTACATTGCTGACGCACACCAGGGTGGAGAAAGTGGCCATCGATAACGGCGTCGCCGGGGGCATTACGGCGGTCGATGGGTCGGGTGAAAGGTATGAGATAAGTGCCAGGGTTGTGGTGCTCAGTGCAGGAGGGGTGCACACCGCCGAGATATTGCAGAGGTCGGGCTTTAAGGAGGCCGGAAGCTGGTTCACCGGTGATCCCACACGTTTTACCTTCGGTTTTATTAAGGAAGGAAAAGGTAACGGTTTCGAACACAACATGACCGTGGGTTGGCACGACGAGGAGCACGGTGTCGTATTTTGCGCCATGGTGGCCCCGTTTCTCGCGTGGCATCTTCAGTTCGCCCAGGCCAAGCCGCTTAAATGGATGTCTCACGCTGCCAGGTTCCGCAAAGCCCTGGGCATATTCGGAAAGGTGTCGGATGAGAGTACCGGCCGGATCGATGCCGGCGGGGTTGTCAGTAAAACATTTACCGATAAGGATCGTGGCGTGTTCAGCCACGCCATCGAGACCGCAACCAGGATACTGGTGCACGCGGGCTGCGACCCAAACGATATCTACAACGTCGGTTTTACCTTGGGACACCCCAGCAGCACGGTGCGCGTCGGAGAGCTTCTGGATACAAATTTGCAGACATCGGTGAAGAACTTGTACTGCTGCGATACAAGTGTTTTTCCGTCGGCCCCGGGAAGGCCGCCTGCGCTCACCGTCGTCGTGCTGGCAAAGCGGCTGGCGAGGCATTTGGAGTCTGTGGTATAAATGGTTAATTTCTGAAAATCGGTTCATTCTTGAGGGATCGGCAGCACACCCAGATTAATAAGGGAGGTTTGCATGGCTATTAAAAACTTGGATGCAGATGTAGTGGTCGTGGGGGCCGGGCCGGGCGGGTGTTCCCTCGCCAAGGAGCTATCGCAGAAGGGAAAGAAGGTAGTCCTCATCGAGCAGGGCAGATACAGCAAGATATTCTTCGGAAATCCGCTCGGCATCCTTTGCCGGATGGAGAAGTCTCCACACGTGTTCCCGACAAAGAGAACCGTGGAGGGGTACTCCGTTATGCTCGGACGAGGCGTTGGCGGCGGTACGCTGCTCTACGCCGGCTCGGCGTTCCTTCCCAGCGCGGAGTACTGGAAGGAATACGGCATCGAGTTCGAGCAGGAGATGATCGATGAAGCGGCAAGGGAGACGTGGTACACTATGCCCCCCGATGAGTTCATCGGACAGGGGACGAAGCGCATCTGGCAGGCGGCCAACGAGATCGATGTTCCATTCGAGAAGGTGACCAGGCATGTGGACTTCAGTAAGTGTGTAATCGGCTGTGAGAATTGTGTTATGGGTTGCTGCAGGGACGCGAAGTGGACGGCCATGGAGCTTGCCGACGAGGCTGTGGAGAACGGGGCCACGCTGCTCACTCAGACCAAGGTCACGGATATCATGATAGAGAATGGAGTGGCGGTGGGCCTCCGGGCGAAGGGCAAGGGTGGAGAATATCAGATCAATGCTAAGGTGACGGTGTGCGCCGCCGGAGGCGTACATACCCCCGAGCTGCTGCAGCGAGCCGGTATCACGGAGGCGGGTGGCTGGTTCACCGGCGACCCGACCACGTTCTCCTTCGGTTTCGTCAATGATGGCAAGGGTAACGCCTGTGAGCACAGCATGACAGTCGGCTGGCATGACGAGGAAAACGGTGTGGTGTTCTGCGCTATGGCTGCGCCGGCTATATCGTGGCACATGCAGTTTGTTCAAGATGAGCCTTTCAAGTATTTAACGAAGTTGCACAGGCACGGCAAAGTCTTGAGCCTGTTCGAGAAGGTCTCCGATGAAGGCGTGGGTAAATGCTATCCGGATGGCAAGACGAGCAAAACATTCACCGATAAAGATTGGAAGGTTTTCAAATACGCTCGCAGTACCGCTGAGAATATACTAATCAAGGCCGGCTGCGATTCCAACGATATCCATCATGCCAACTTTGTGCTGGGACATCCCAGCAGCACGGTGAAGATCGGTCAATTGCTGGACACCGATTTGAAGACTCAGATCGATAATCTCTATTGCTGTGACGCCAGCGTCTTCCCCAAGGCTCCCGGCCAGCCGCCCGCACTTACGATCGTGGTGCTGGGTAAGCGTCTGGCGAAGCATCTGGAGACGATCCTGTAATTTTTCGAGGATAGAGTCGAATATAGATTAAAGGGACGGTCTCTGTCCGTCCCTTTTTGCGTCGAATATGTTGATGAGAATGCTGAAAAGGTCTTAGTTAATCCCCCTTAGTTCCCCTTTACCAAAGGGGGATTTTGTTCGGCGTTCTGCTGTTACGTTTCCTTGATCTTCCACGCCTTGCCGAGCAGCGCGCCGCCATCGACATACAGCACCTGGCCGGTGATATAGCTCGCGGCGTCCGATGCCAGGAACAGCACGGCGTATGCCATCTCCTCGGGCTCGCCGGGGCGTCCCATCGATATTCCCACGTCCACCGATGCCATCCGCATGTAATCGGCGGTCTCTATCCCGAAGGCCTCCGCCAACTGGCGGACGCCCTCCGTATTGGTGGAGCCCGGCGCGACGCAGTTGACGTATATCCCTTTGTATGCCCATTCCTTGGCCAGGGCCTTTGTCAGCATGTTGACGCCGGCCTTTGCGGCCTCGTAGGGTATGACTCCCCTTGCGAAGGGGGTATCCGCCTCGAGCGAGGATATATTCACAATCCTGCCGCCGCGCTTCTGCCTGGACCACCACTGGCCCATGGCCTGGCAGCAGAAAAAGGCGCTCTTCAGATTCAAGTCGAGGTTGTAGTTCCAATCCTCCTCGGTTACATTGAGGACGTTTTTCATCGGCGAGTGGCCGGCGTTATTGACCAGCACATCGACCTTGCCAAACTCGTTTAAAGTGGCCTGCAACAGATTGTCGATGTCCTCTGTCTTGGTCACGTCGGTAGGCACTGCCAGCCCTTTGCGACCCATCGCCTGTATTTTATCGACGATCTTGTCGAGGTCGCTTTTGGTGCGGGCAGCGACGACTACGTCAGCGCCGGCGTTGGCGAACTCAAGCGCTATCGCAGCACCGATGCCCTTGCCCGCGCCGGTGACGATAACGGTCTTACCGGTGAAATCCAACAGTTGCTGAATATTGCTCAGGCTCATGTGAACTATCCTCCTCGGTTACGAAAACTTATCTGTCGATTCCGATTTCAGCGAACTCTTACATTATCTATCTCGATGCGAATATTCACTATACAGTAAAGATACGAGATTCTCCTCAATGGTCAAGTTTTTGGAGTCGAAACCGTTGTGGTAGAGGCGCAGGCGATTCCCGGGGATATGCCGATATTTTTCACGAATGACGGGTTGCACCGCCGTTCAGCTTATTATCCTATCCTCTTCCACCCTCGTCCGAGTAGCAAGCCGCCATCCACGAATAAAATCGCTCCTGTGACATAATCGGCGGCGTCCGAGGCCATGAACATAACCGCCTTGGCGATATCGTCCGGCTGGCCGAGGCGGCCCAGCGGTATCCTGCCGGTGATGGCGTCCGGCTTCCAGCCGCCCATCGCGTCGGACAAGCCCGGCGTATCCGTCATGCCGGGGGCGATCGCATTGACGTTTATCTTGTATTCGGCGAGCTCTTTCGCCAGTCCCCTGGTGAAATTAATGACAGCTCCTTTGGAGGCGTGATAATGGACACGCCCCGCGGTGAGCGGGAATTCGCCCTCGATCGAGGCTATGTTAACGATCTTGCCGCCGTTGCCCTGCTTCACCATTTCCTTTGCGACAGCTTGGCAGCAGAGGAACATTCCTTTTATATTGATATTTTGCACCTGGTCCCACTGCTCCTCCGTCAGATCGAAGAAGCTGTAATACGGGAATATCGCGGCGTTATTGACCAGTATATCGACCTTGCCGAACTCTTTTACCGTGCTATCGACCAGCCTGTTGACATCGGCTGCTTTGCTGACATCGCCGGCTACGGCCAGCCCCCTGCGACCCATCGCCTCGATGTCGCTCACCACCTTCTCAAGATCGGACAGTGTGCGGCTCATGACCGCCACGTTCGCTCCCGCATCCGCGAGCCAGTTTGCGATCCCCGCACCGACGCCCTTGCCCGCGCCGGTGACTATCGCTACCTTACCGGTAAGGTTCATTATCTGCTGTATCTTGCTTTCCTCACACATACTTATGCCTCCCTGGTTATAAGCCCTGCTCTTTATATTCCTTCGACATCTTGCAATAAATATCGACGCTTTGTTTGGTGATAGCGATGCGTTCGTCCGATACCTCGCCCTTGACCTTGGCGGGCACTCCGACCACGAAAGAACGATCGGGGATATTCATGCCCTGGGGGACGAGCGCCCCTGCGCCCACTACACAGAACTCGCCGATCTCGGCGTAGTCGAGCAGCGTGGCGTGATTGCCTATCAGCGTCGTATCTCCTATGCATTTGCAGTGGACGACTACGTTGTGCCCGATGTGTACGTTATCGCCGATGAACATCGGGAAGCCGGTGTGCACGGTGCAGTTGTCCTCGATCTGGGTGTTCTTACCGATGGTGATCTTGGCGTGGTCGCCCCTGATGACCGTGCCCGGCCACACGCTGGAGTTCTCGCCTATCTCGACGTCCCCGACTATATATGCCGTCTCGCTGACGAAGGCTGAATCGGCTATCTTTGGTGACTTTCCGTTGAATGATTTGATCATCGAATTACTTAATCTCAATATAGGATAGCGTAATGAATCGAGTTGTTCAAGTGCGGATTCAGGCAGGTAAATGTCGTATATGGTTTCACTTGACAATATTTTGGTGTTGTGCTATTTTTTAGCCCCTATTCCATGATGTTTATCGGTCCAGGCATTTGTCTCTGAAGGGAGGCGGTTGCTATGAAGGGTTTTCTGCTTAAGCTGGTTATCCTATTGGCGGTGGTCTGGGCGGTAACTATGGCCATAGTCGTCACTATCAATAATGCCTGATTATGGTTCACTCCGGTCTCTGAATAAATAGCCCCCGCTCCTTCGTCTGCATCTCACGCAGTACGGAGAGGGGTTTTTCTGCGTATCGGCTTCGATATATCGAAAACCTCGATCGTTATGCCTCGCTCGCTTTCGCTCTTTCAGGTCGATTGCATCGATTGACCTGTCGCCGATAGGTGGGTTAGTATATGCTGGCATGTCTCAATCGTACGTAAATATCGACTCCGGTCTGGCGAATCGAATACGTCTTGTGATGACGGACGTTGACGGTACTATCACCGATTTCCACGGACGGATCGAGGGGGTGGCGGCGGATGCGATACGTTCGCTGTCGGCAAATGGTGTTATTGTGGGCTTTGTCTCCGGCCGCACGCTTCCCAGATTGGATGTCCCTGCTCGCGAGAGCGGCATCGACGGGCCGATAATCGGGGAGAACGGCGGTATCGCAAAATTGAACTCGACTGGTGAGTTGCTCGATTTGGGCTACTCGCGGCATCCCGCGCTTCGCGACCTCGATCGATTGAAAGCTTTGTACCCCGGCGCTATCGAATCGACGGAGGATGACGCCGACCGCCTCGTCGATGTAGGCTTCAAGGCTTCGGGCGTCGATACGGCTGACCTGCGAAAGCATCTGCGCGAATCGGAGCTGCTCGATTCGGGTTACATGCTGCATCTGATGCAGAAGGGCGTGAGCAAGGGTGGTACGCTGATGAAGATACTGAATCGTATCGGCGATGGCGACCTGTCGCCTGAGGAAGTTGTAGTTGTCGGCGATTCGCCTACGGACATGTCGCTATTCGATCTCTTCCCGCACAGCGTGCTCGTGTTGAACTCGCGGGTGTCGGAGGCCGGCAGGCGTGAAGTCGAATCGATAGTGGAGTTCGCCAGTGAGCTGGAGTTCGGAGCGGGCTTCGCCCAGGTGGCGGCGCATATACTTGGACTGCGTCGATAGAGGGTAAATCCAAACTTCCTTTGGTTTCCCGTAACTCACAACCGTCATTGCCTGACTTGATCAGGCAATCCAGAGTCGCGTAAGGGCGAATAATTATTCGCCCCTACATTTTTAAATCCCCTCTTCTTTGAATTCCTTAGCCATTACTATGTTCTTCAGTAGCGCCAGACGGATTATCTCCGCCCTTTCCTCGGGCACCTCGCCGGTGATCTTAACCGGCACGCCGAATGCAAATGATCGGGAGGGAACCTTCATTCCCATGTTCACCATCGCATTCGCGCCGATGACGCTGTCCTCGCCGATCTCCGAGTAATCGAGAAGCGTGGCGTGATTCCCCACCAGCACGTTGTCGCCGATCCTGGCGCAGTGCACCACGACGTTGTGCCCGATGAGCACTTTATCACCGATGACCATCGGCACATCGGTGTGCACGGTAGAGTTGTCCTCTATCTGGGTGAACTTCCCTATCGTTATCTTGGCGTGGTCGGCTCTTACGATGGTTCCGGGCCATATCCCCGCCATCTCGCCTATCTCGACATCGCCGATTATCTCTGCTGTTTCGGCGATATAGGCGGTGGGATGGATCTTCGGAGTTATACCTCTGAAGGATATTATCATTATCGTCCCTTTCCTGTATCTAAGGAAAGGATAGCGGAACGAGGTATGAGGTGCAAGGGGAGGGATGTAAATCGGTTTCCAAACTACTGCCCAAATCTTAGCCCTTCTGCGGAAGGATTTCGGTACCAGGAGGGCGACTCTCTCTCCTTGCCCCATTCCCTTCGTTTATGTTATTCTTCTCCAAGTACAAGGAGGGAAAATGAAGGGCCGCGTCTTTTCCGGTGCCAGGCCGACTGGCAGGCAGCATATCGGCAACTACCTCGGGGCGATTCAGAACTATATAGCACTTCAGGAAGAATATGAATGTATTTATTGCATCGTAGATATACACGCGCTGACCACGCTCAGCGATCCCGATGAGCTCAGGCAAAACATTCGCGAGATGATGCTCGACTGGCTGGCCGCGGGGCTCGACCCGAGGCGCAGCATACTATTCGTTCAGTCGCACGTGCCGGAGGTGATGGAGCTTTTTACCATGCTGGGAATGGTCACGCCGCTGGGCTGGCTGACGCGCGTCGCCACCTTCAAAGAGAAGGCCAGGCAGCAGCCGGAGAACATCAACTATGGCCTCGTGGGCTACCCCGTGTTGATGACAGCCGACATCCTGATGTACAAGGCCAGCGTGGTGCCCGTCGGCGAGGACCAGCTGCCGCATCTGGAGCTGGCGCGCGAGGTCGTGCGGCGGTTCAATATCATCTATGGCCCTACCTTCCCGGAGCCGCAGGACAAGATGACTACTGCCCCGCTGATCATCGGGCTGGATGGCGTCAACAAGATGAGCAAGAGTCTCAACAATGATATTGAGCTGGCGGCCACGCCGAAAGAGACGCTTGATAAGATCAAGGGGGCTTTCACGGATCCCAACCGCAAGCGCCGCAACGATCCCGGCAATCCCAAAATGTGCAATATCTGGAAGCTGCATCACCACTTCAACCCCGGCGATGTCGAAACCATCGCCGTCGAGTGCAGGGAGGCCGGGCGCGGCTGCGTTGATTGCAAGATACAGCTGGCCGAGGCTGTCAACGAAGCGCTGAAACCGTTCCGCGAGCGGAGGGAGAAGCTGGCTGCCGATATGGACTATGTCATCGGCGTGTATGAGGAGGGGGCGGAGCGGGCTCGATCTATCGCCGTTGAGACATTGCGTGAGGTTAAAGAAAGAATGGGGCTATTGTAGAATACGATGCTCGATTTGCCGGTATCGAAAGGTGGGCTGAGCGCATTTGAAGTCGCCAGGCAGGCAGCGTTAGAGGCCGGCGAGATCATTATGGCGAATTTAGACTGTGAAAAGTGTATATCGTATAAGGAAGGCAGGAACAACGTAGTCACCAATGTTGATATCCTCGCCGAGGATAAAATCAAATCGATCCTGCAAAAAGAGTATCCCGATTTCGGTATCATGACCGAGGAATCGGCGGATATCGTTAGTGACACACCCTATATATGGATAGTAGACCCCATCGACGGCACCCGCAACTATACCTACGGTATCCCCCACTTCTGCGTATCGATCGCGTTGGCGCAGCATGAGCAAGTTGTTCTTGGAGTTATCTGGGACCCGGTGCGTAACGAGCTGTTTCATGCGGAGCGGGGATACGGCGCTTTCCTCAACGGTTCGCCTATAGCTGTTTCCAACAGGAAGTCGCTCAAGGAATCGCTAGCCTCTTTCGATATGGGTTACGATGCCGAGATCGGTAAGAAGATACTTGAGGGCGCCAGCGCCATGTGGCCGGGTGTGGTGAGCGTCAGGGTGATGGGTTCCGCCGCGCTGGGCATTGCCTATGTTGCCTGCGGGCGGGTAGACTTGTACCTCCACCTGAATCTTTATCCCTGGGATATGTCCAGCGGAATGCTCCTCGTCGAAGAGGCCGGTGGCGCGGTCACCGAGGTTAATGGAAATCCCATTGGAATACACAGCACAAACATTGTGGCCACCAACAAAACCATACATGAAGATTTCATGAACAGATTGATGAATGGTAACAAGTCCTGAGTTGCTGTCGATCGAAGGCGGGCAAGCAATGCCCGGATGCATGTCGTCCCCTTGTAATGCTCGTAAATGCCGGCGCAGCTAAATTTCTGTAGCCAGTTCCTCCAGCCGCTTGTGTGCTTTTTGCAGGCGCTCTCTGAATTTGGCGCTGAACCATAGATTGGGGCTGATAAATCTTACGTGGTCTTTGTTGTCGAGGCGGAGCTCGCGCAGCAGGTCACTCAGTTTATTGTCTCCCACGCTGAATTCGGTCCCCGGCTCGACCGACTGCGCCTCACGAAACCTTGCCACTACCATATCGTTCAGTTCGGCATTATCGCCGACACCCGTGCGTTTCTGTATAGCCTGCTGTCTCGTCGCACCCACCAGGAATTTGAGCTTGTCGAGATATTCCCTCACCGGCTCGACGCTCCTCATCCGCATCTCATGTCTCCAGGCGATCTTCAACTTCTCCATCTCACGGTTGAAGATCATTTTTTCGATGAAGTGGGTGGCAAAGGCTCCGACCAGTATGCCTCCGATGCCGGCTCCTATGTAGATAAGTATTTGAGTGTCCATCTAAATACCTGCGCAAATAATATCACGGGCGGTGCTTTCGCACAAATTTGTCGATGCGTTCCAGCGCCTCCTCTATCTCGGCCATCGATGTGGCGTAGCAGCAGCGGATGTAGCCCTCGCCGCACGAGCCGAAGGTCGAGCCGGGCACTACCGCAACGCGAGCCTCCCTCAGCAACCTCTCGGCGAACTCGTCGGAGCTCATCCCTGTAGCCTTTATCGATGGGAATGCATAGAACGCGCCGTGTGGCATGTGGCACGGCAGCCCGACGCGATTAAGGCCGTCGACCATCAGGCGTCGTCGCTGGTTGTAATCATCCACCATCTCCTGCACCTGGGTCTCTCCCTGCCGCAGCGCCTCGAGTGCGGCCATCTGGGCTATCGTCGGGGCGCACATTATGGTGTACTGATGAACTTTCATCATCGCCTCGATGAACTCGGCCGGAGCCGCGGCGTAGCCTATACGCCACCCGGTCATGGCGTAGGATTTCGAGAACCCGCTGAGGTAAATCGTGCGCTTCCTCATCCCGGGCAGCGAGGCGAAATTAGCGTGCTTGATCCCGTAGACCAGACGCTCGTAAACCTCGTCTGAAATCACAATCAAGTCGTAGCGCTCGGCTATCTCGGCGATTTTGAGCAGTTCCTTTCGATCCATCACCGCGCCGGTGGGGTTGCTGGGGTAGCCCAGTATGATGGCTTTGGTCATGGGAGTTACCATCGCCTCGATATCCTTCGCCTTCACCTTGAAATCATTGTCGATCGTGGTGGGCACGGGCACGCTCACCCCTCCCGCGAGGTGAATGCACGTCGTGTAGGAAACGTAGCCCGGCTCGTGGATTATTACCTCGTCACCGGGATCGAGTATGGCCCGGAGCGCCACGTCCAATCCCTCGCTTACTCCTACGGTGATGAGCAACTCGGTAGTCGGATCGTAATCCACATCCATGCGCGATTTCAGGCTGCGGGCGAGTTCCTCCCTCAGCTCGATCAAGCCGTAGTTGGAAGTGTAAGATGTATAGCCTTTTTCCAACGCGTATATTCCCGCCTCGCGTATGTGCCACGGCGTAATGTAGTCCGGCTCACCGACGCCGAGCGATATCACCCCCTCCAGAGAGTTCAGTATATCGAAGAATTTCCTGATCCCCGACGGAGAGGTCGATCTTACTTTTTTGGATATATATTCGCGAGTTTTCGTTTTCTTAGCGTCTTTCATCCTTGCTTCTCACTTATCGTATTAATCGTCCCTGCCTCGACTTCGTCATGGCATTAGCGGCACACGTGTCGGATGCTCCTCGCCATCGATGATCTCACCATCCTCCTTGTAACGCTTCAGGAGAAAATGGGTGGTGGTTCCCTGCACTCCCTCAATGTGCGCCAGCTTCTCGGATGTGAAAGCGGCTACCTCGTGCATCGTTTTTCCCGTTACCAGTACCGCGAGTTCGTATCCTCCGGATACGAGGTACACGGAGCGCGCCTCGGGGAAGTGATATATGCGCTCGGCGATGGCATCGAAACCCACCTCCCGCTGCGGCACAATGCTTACCTCCACAAGGGCCCAGACCTGCTCCTCCCCGAGCTTGTCCCAATTGATAACGGTTTTGTATTTTAATATGGCGCGGTTTTTCTCGGCTTCCTTTACCGCCTCCTTGACCTTTGAGAGGAGGATACCGGTCATTGTAGCTATCTGCTGTGGTGTCTTGCGCGCATCTTGTTCCAAAATCTTGAAGATTTCAATCATCTCTTTCATAGTGTGCTCCCTCTCGACGCCGAATTTAGTATTCTACCTGCGATACCCTGTATAGTCCAGCCCTTCACCTGTTTCGATATAATTTGAGACGGAGATGCTTAAATGATCGATTACTCGATATTCCCCGTCTATCGTTAATACCTTGGCGCCCGCTCAGAATTCGCAGGTGCTATCATCTAAAGCTCCCGGGTGCGTCGTTACTTCCGCGCCAGGACACCGAAGGTGGTGAAGTATCTGCCGCGATAATTACAACGCTGCGGGTCTTCGATAATAAGATTGCGGCTGTAATCGTGCCCGTTCACGAAGGTCAGCCCTGCCCCCTCAATCGTATCGACGAAGATGGGCTCTATGTCGCATATACTGTAGGCGGCACCTATGTCGTTGTACATGAACGCCAGGTTCCAGTTGTCGGTTCGCTGTCTTTCGGGGTCGTATGCGTCCGAGGTGATGAACAGTTGCCCGCCTCTTTTGACGACCCGGCACATCTCTTTCAGCGCCTGTATTGTCGCGTCGATGAAATCTCTGTCGGGTATCGGTTTCCACTGCTGGTTCGTGTCCAGGTGTTCGATGGTGGATATGCAGGTCACCAGATCGAAGCTCTCGTCCTCGTATGGCAGCTGCAGCATCGTGCCCAGGTGCACGGCGATACCGTTCCGTCGGCAGTTCGTGCGGAACCCCTCCTTATCAGGTGCGAATGGCTGCGGGTAGTCTATGGTGACGACATCGGCGCCGAGGCTGTCCATGAAGATGCAGAAAGTGCTGTCGCCGGGGCCGACATCTAATACCTTCAGCCCGCTGAAATCACCCATCGCGCCCAGCAGTTTGCCGTATTCCCACACCTTCAGCCCCTCGATCTCCTGTTCCGTGAGGCGCGCGCCGAGGTATGAATCGAACGACTTCACCCCCGCTGTCACGACGGAAAGGTCGGCGATCTCCCGCTTATCGATGAATGTATTCACTAGACCTCGCGTAACTGCCATGAATCTTCCCGAGTATAATAGCAAATCTCGAACCGCTTTTCACCCTCCATACCTCCCGCCTTCGTTGCATAAACGATGAAATGTTTGCTGTCAGGCCCGAGCCACTCCCGCTCCACGCTTTCTATCTCGTATCTCTCGTTGCGCCATATGAAAGATGCCGGACGGTCTGCGTAGCTTCGTCCGGAGTAGCAGGATACTGTCGCTGAATCGTACTTGCCTGTCATTGCACCATCGGACGTTTGGTTTCGAAGGTAGAAACTTTTGTGTCGTGTTTAGCGTGTCGCTTCTTCCGTACTGATTGGATTTGATTTATTCGATGGCGACCGAGCCGTTCACCCAGGATACATCCGTGATCATATTTTGCTCGAAGGCCCTCCACTCGACTAATGTTAGTTCACCGGAAGGCGTGCCTTGGCCCTCTACAAAATCAAGCGAGCTGGTGCCCGATGAAGTTGCGGTGAAATGTATCTCGCATAGATTGCCTGAGCCGCTTGCGCCATCGCCATCGTTCGATAAGGCGTAGTCGGAAAAGTCTACGATAATTCTAATCAGACTGGCTTCATTCTGCATCGTTCCAACGTTCGGCGTCACGCCACCGACATCGCCAGCCGCGCTTGATTCGTATGATATGTAGCTATCATCGAATCTAACATCGAACGCTGCGTAGCTCATAAATTCCACATCCTCGATATTTACCTGAATGGTGAAAGTACTGTCTTTAGCTACTGAGTCTACCTCTTCGAAGTATATTTGGGTGCTCGTCGTTGCCGGTGCGGGCTGTGTCTCCGAGGGGAGGGTGAGTACTATGGCGATTATAGCGGATATCACCAGCAGAAGGGCCAGCGCCACCCTCGGCTTTTTGAAAAGCGTGTTTTTCGGTTTTGGGGTTTCATTGGAGCCCAAATCAGCCTCCATGTCGAAGATTCAGTCTTGCCCTGGCTGCCGGATCACTGTGAGCACACCGTGCCACAATCGCATCCTCAGCAGGTTTTCGGCAGGCAGACCTCCCCCTCGGGGTTGCTGTTCACATGCCAGTCGCACTTGGACACTGCAGCGTCCATGAATTCCGGCACCAGCTTGTCCCATTCGATGTCGCCCGGCTGCCCGTCGGACGTCGGCCAATTACCATACGCGTCGTGGTAGGCGTCGAAGGCCACCTGGATGGCGTCTCTGTCGATCTCGCACTGCGATTTATACGCGGTCGGCGTCGCCGTCACGGTCGGTGTCGGCGTGTGCTCTGTTTCCAAGTCTCCCTGTATGGCGAAAACAGCTACTACCACCAGGATCGCTACGTATATTATTATCATTAGTATAGGGACTTTCATCGCTCCCTTTTCTCTCTAGAACTCAGGCCTTTGCTTGTGCCACTCCGTGGCCTGCTCAAAGGCGAAGGCGATGCGGAGCAGCGTTTCCTCCGCGAAGGGTTTGCCGAGTATTTGCATGCCCACAGGCAGCCCTTCGCAGAAACCGGACGGTATCGATATTCCCGGAATGCCTGCGATGTTCACCGGCAGCGTGCAAACGTCGCTGAGGTACATCTTCAGTGGGTCGTCCGTCTTCTCACCTATTTTAAAGGGCACGGTGGGCGATGTCGGCGTGATCAGCGCGTCGTAACGCTGAAACACCTCGTCGAACTCCCTCCGTATCAGGGTTCGCACCTTCTGCGCCTTGAGGTAATACGCATCGTAGTATCCCGCCGAGAGGGCGTAGGTTCCCAATATAATCCTGCGCTTTACCTCCGGCCCGAAGCCGTGGCCGCGCGTCTTCTCCATGGCGTCCCACATGCTGTTGCCGTCATGCGAGTAGCCGTACTTCACCCCGTCGTAGCGGGCGAGGTTCGCCATCGCTTCCGATGGAGCGACGATGTAATAGGCGGCGAGGGCGTATCTGGTGCTGGGAAGCGATACCTCGCGATCGACCGTAGCGCCCAGTTCCTCCAGCCTTGCAATGGCCGTATCGATCGCATCGCGCACGCCGTGCTCCATGCCTTCGACGAAGTATTCCGTGGGCACGCCCAGTTTTATTCCCTTGAGATCGGGAATCAGCGATTTTGTATAGTCTGGCACCGGGAGGTTCACCGACGTCGAATCCCTCCGGTCATAGCCGGCGATGGCGTTCATCACCACTGCGGCGTCGGTAACATCCCTGGTCATCGGCCCGATCTGATCCAGCGAGCTGCCGAAGGCCACCAGGCCGAATCTGGAGACGCGCCCGTATGTCGGCTTCATGCCGACGACACCGCAAAAGCTTGCCGGCTGGCGGATGCTGCCGCCTGTGTCGGATCCAAGCGCGTATATCGTCTCCCCTGCGGCAACCGCGGCCGCCGGGCCGCCGCTCGAGCCGCCGGGGACGCGTTCGACATCCCACGGGTTGCGCGCTGTGAAGAAGGCGGAATGCTCGTTGGATGAGCCCATGGCGAACTCATCCATATTTCCCTTGCCCACCATCACCATGCCCGCCTCGTTCAGTCGCTCGACAACGGTTGCGTCGTACGGCGGCACGAAGTCCTCCAGCATGCGCGATGCGCAGGTAGTGCGTATACCCCTGGTGCACATATTATCCTTGATTATCGCAGGCACGCCGGTCAGAGGAGTGGCGTCGCCCGTTTTAATGCGTTCATCGGCCTGCTCCGCATGGCGTAACGCTATATCCTCGGTGGTCGTGACGAAGGCGCGAACCCTGTCCTCGACCTGCGATATCCTGTCGAGCACCGACCGGGTCAGTTCCACCGAGGATATCTCTCCTTTTCGCAGCAGGGCTTGCGCTTGTCCGATGGTCAATTCGTATAGGCGGTTGTCGCTACTCATGGCTATCGAGCACCGCCTTAACCCTGAACTGGCCGTCCTCCGCCCGGGGTGCGTTGGCGAGGATATCGCTCTGCGGATACGAGGGTGCGACCTCGTCATCGCGCGTTATGTTCTCGAGATGGATGGGATACGCCATCGGGGGGATGTCTGTAGTGTCGACTTGTTGCAGAATCTCAAAGTTCTCCAGCACGTTGGAGAGTTGATTCCGAAACTTTTCAATCTCTTCTTCGGTTAGTTCCATGCGGCATAGCATGGATATGTGCAGTACCTCTTCTAGACTAAGTTTCATGACGGCAAATCCTTGAATTCTTGGCGTGGCTGATTATAGCATCTGAGAGGCATTCGAAGCAAGGACGGGGGGGGGCAAGAATTGCCAGTTGTTCGGGAAAAGGGTTATAATGATGGTCTGTAAAATGTAGGCGAACACAGAATAATTGGAGGGAGATAATACATGCGTCAATACACTCCGGAGCAAATTCGCAATGTGGTGCTTCTTTCCCACTCCGGTGCCGGAAAAACCTCTCTCGCAGAGGCTATGCTATATGGTGCCGGAGCGATCACCAGGCTGGGAAAGATCGATCAGGGGAGTTCAACCTCGGATTACGATCCGGAGGAGATAAAGCGCAAAATAAGTGTATATCTTTCCCTTCTGCCCTGCGAATGGCAGGGGGACAAGGTCAATATCATCGATGTTCCCGGATACCCCGATTTCGTCGGTGAGGTCAAGGCGGGTATAAGGATTGCCGATGCGGCGATATTCGTGGTATGTGTTGCATCAGGGGTTGAGGTGGGCACCGAGCTTAGCTGGGGCTATGCCGATGAGAGGAAGCTTTCCCGGCTTATTATGGTCAATAAGATCGATCGTGAGAACGCCGACTTTTTAAAGGTGGTTGGCGATATCAGGGCTAAATTCGGCAGGCACTGCCTGCCGATAACGCTGCCCATCGGTGCGCAGGATAAGTTCGAGGGCGTGATCGATCTCATCTCAATGAAGGCATATCGACAGGACAAAGAAGGCGATGTCCCCGATGACCTCAGGGCGCAGGCCGAGGAGTGGAGGGAGCAGCTTGTAGAGTCGGTGGCGGAGACGGACGATGAGCTGGTGTCCAAATACCTTGAAGGTGAAGTATTGACCGAGGAGGAGCTTCGTCGCGGACTGAGGGCCGGCACCGTTCAAGGGAATATAGTTCCCATCCTCGCCGGCTCGGCAGCGGATAATGTCGCTATTAACAGCGTGCTGGACGCGGTCTGCAATTATCTGCCTTCGCCCAAAGATATAGGGCAGATCGTGGCGACCAACGTGAAGTCGAAGCAAGAGGAGTCCATCGCTTCCGATCCCACCGGCCCATTGGCGGCTCTCGTGTTCAAGACCAGCGCCGATCCTTACGTGGGAAAGCTGACATATTTCAGGGTATATTCGGGGACTATCCAGAGCGATTCAGTAGTGTGGAACGCGGCTAAGGAGACTCAGGAACGTATAGGCCAGCTCTATATGCTTCGCGGTAAGAGTCAAGATCCGGTATCGAACACTATCGCTGGCGATATCGGGGCGGTGGCGAAGCTGGCGGAGACCACAACCGGCGATGCGCTATGTGGCAAAGAGCGTCCCCTATTGCTGCCCGGCATCGAGTTTCCCAACCCGTGCATGAGCGCTTCGGTGCATCCCAAGACGAAAGCGGATCTGGATAAGCTGGGACCCTCTATCACAAGGATCGCCGAAGAGGACCCGTCGCTCCGCGTTTATCGGGATAGCGATACCGGGGAGACCGTAATCTCCGGCATGGGCGAGGCGCACCTCGATGTTGTAGCCGAGAAGATGCAGCGCAAGTTCGGTGTCGATATACTGGTGCAGACGCCGAAGATACCTTACAAGGAGACCATTAACAAGCCATCGAGGTCCGAGTACAAGCATAAGAAGCAAACGGGGGGCCACGGCCAGTACGGACACGTGCTGTTCGAGCTGGAGCCGCTGCCGCGCGGTACCGGATTTGAGTTCGAGAACAAGGTCGTCGGGGGATCGGTACCAAGGAATTTCATTCCTGCTGTAGAGAAGGGATTGGCGGAGGGCATCCCCGACGGAGTGCTCGCGCGATATCCCGTCGTCGATGTGAAGGTCATACTTTACGATGGCTCATATCATCCGGTGGATTCCTCTGAGATGGCCTTCAAGATCGCGGCCTCGATGGCGCTTAAGAAGGGGCTAACAGACGGGAATCCCGTTCTGCTGGAGCCGGTAGTTAAGCTGAAGATCACCGTTCCCGACAGCTTCACCGGCGATATTATGGGCGACTTGAACAGCAAGCGTGCCAAGGTTCTCGGCATGAACCCTCAGGGTGGTTGGAACATAATAGAGGCCCATGCCCCTCTCGCAGAGGTGCAGCGCTACGCCATCGATCTGCGCGCCGTCACGCAGGGACGAGGCGTATTCGAGATAGATTTCAGCCATTACGAAGAGATGCCCGCTCATCAGGCGCAGAAGATAATCGCGGCGCGTGAGGCGGAAAAGGCTGAGAAGTAGTCGGCGGCTCCGACGCTCGATTACTGCTAAACAGATAATAAAAACACCGCCTCGATTTTCGAGGCGGTGTTTTCGTTTAGCTTGTGAATTGTGTTTCGCTTAGCCGACCAGCTCTTTCACCTTGTCGGTGAAGGCGGGGATTATCTTGTTGAAGTCGCCGACGACTCCGAAGCGCGCCTCTTTGAAGATGTTGGCCTCGGGGTCCTTGTTGATGGCGACGATGTTCTTTGCGCCGCTGCATCCAGCCATGTGCTGGCTGGATCCGGAAACGGCGACCGCGATGTACAGGGCTGGCCCCACGATCTTTCCGGTGAGCCCGATCTGTATAGAGGGCGATACCCAGCCGTTGTCGCAAGGAGGCCTGCTGGCCCCGGTGGCTGCCTTGAGTGTAGCAGCAAGAGGATCGAGCATCTTGAACCCCTCGGCGCTGGCGATACCACGGCCGCCTGCGATGATGACCTCAGCATCCTCCAGTTTGATGCCGGCAACCTCTTCCTTAACGGTGTTTGTGACCTTGGTCCTCACCGCTGAAGCATCGAGGCCGGCATCGATAGCGGCTATCTCGCCGGTTCTGGAAGCGTCGGCCTCTCGCGGGTCCATAGCCTTGGACCTGACAGTGGCCATCTGAGGCTTGGTTCCCTCGCATAAGAAGACGCCGCGTGCGTTTCCGCCGAACACGGCGCGTGTCGCCAGCATCAGCTTGGAAGCATCGTCGATAGCCAGCTCCAGGCAGTCCATCGAGACGGCGGTTTCCAGCTTGAAAGCCAGGCGCGGCGCCAGGTCGCGTCCCATCGGCGTTGTACCCATGAGCAAGATGTTGGGTGCAACCTGCTGTACTATCTTTTGCATTACGGATATATAGGCATCCGTTGCATAGTCTTTCAGTAGTGCATCGTCGACTGTAAATACCTTGTCAGCACCGTAAGCGATGCCCTCTTTAGCTGCGTCGCCTAAACCGCTGCCAAGCAGGGCAAGCATCAATGGCTCACCAAGTTTATCAGCTAGCGCACGCCCGCCGCCGAGAAGCTCTAAGGTGCTGGGTGCCGGCTTGCCGTCAATTAGTTCGCCGCAAATCAATACGCCTTTATTATCAGCCATTTACGTTTCCTCCCTTAGATTAACCTAGCTTCTCTTAATTTCAGTGCGAGGGCGACGCCGGCTTCCTCTGGGCTATCAGCCTCGATCAGTTCGCACTTACCTTCCTTGACCGGCACGAACAACTTCATCAACTTGGCTTTCGTTCCGGCCGCACCGCACTTCGCGGCATCCGCGTCGATGTCTGCGGCGCTCCAAATGATGGGCTCTTTCTTTGCCGCAGCCATAATCCCCTTCAGTTTGGGATATCTCGGCTCGCCCAGCTCGTTGGATACCGTTATCAACATGGGAGCGGTTCCTTCAACCACCTCGTATCCGTCGGTGATTACCCGCTCTACCGTGACCTTGCCATCGGCTATATCTACCTTTTGGGCCGGGGTCACGCTGGGTATTCCCAGTATCTCGGCGATACCCGATCCGACCTGTCCGGCGTCCCAGTCAGCCGCCTGGCGTCCGCAGAAGACGATATCGAACTCCCCGACCTTTTTGATGGCCATCGCCAGCGCGTACGCTGTGGAGTGGCTGTCGCCGCCTTCGAAGGCCGGGTCTTGGAGTAGAATCAGTTCATCGGCACCCATGGACAACGGCTTCTTGATGACATCCATCACGAAGTCCTTCCCCAAGCTTATTACGGTTATCTTGCCGCCCTGGGTATCCTTGATCCTGAGGGCTGCTTCAGCCGCATTCTCATCGAAGGGACTTACTACTTGAGACACACCTTGCGCAGGAACCATTGTTTTTGCTGCTTCATCGATCTTAAAGCTGCCTGCCGGCGCCTCAGGATCTGCTATTTGCTTGACGCAAACGATCATATTGGGCATAGTTTCCCCCCTTTCTAAGGATGACATTGCGCAAGTTTAATTTATCATGGGGCGGGATATGGTGTCAAGCATGGCCCATTCTTTTGTGGATTAAAATATAAGACTATTGACAAGAGGGGTGAAAACATGATACTTTTCTATAAAATGAAGAAAAAATTTGATATAATATGATGGAGCAGGGAGAAAGAACATGAGTAACTTGATGACCACGAAAGAGGCGGCGGAGTATCTAAAACTCAATTATATGACTGTGTATAAGCTAGCACAGCGGGGTAGGATTCCCGCTTCAAAAATAGGGGGGAACTGGAGGTTTAGGAAGGATCTTCTGGACGATTGGCTTGCTAAGCAGGCTAAGGTAATAGAGGGTAACGTCCTTGTAGTCGACGATGATCCCGGTATACTCGAGATGTTAAGCGAGGTAATCTCGCGTAAGGGATTCAGGGTAGTGGCTGTATCCAGTGGAGAGCAGGCGCTTCAAGAAATTGACAAGCAACACTTCGATCTAATATTCCTGGACCTTGTTCTACCGGGCATGAGCGGGGTTGAGACCCTGTCTGCCATAAAGGAGAAAGATAAGAAAGCAGTTGTAGTTATTGTAACAGGTTATGGCGATGATCCCATGGCGCTCAATGCCATGTCTCTGGGGCCTTTGTTTCTTGTGAGGAAGCCATTCCGTGTCGGTGACATCGTTGAGGTTTTGAACGCTGTAGTCAAAGTCAGGTAATAAAAAATTATACAATTTAATGTCATGTAGTGCGATTTAAAATCTTGGGTTTTAGATACTTTGGTGACCATCCAGGAAACTGGATGGTCATTTGCTTTGTGATTAAAGAAACGTTTTCGCTTATTATTGATTTGACACTCGATGAGATTAAGTAGTAAATTGTAATGCTTATTCAAGTATTATTAATATTTAAGCCCTTGTGGAGAGGTGTGAAATGAGAGATTCGGAAAAAACCATATCCCAGCTTATTGAA
>JAYEHL010000027.1:0-5161 GCA_034659515.1 Chloroflexota bacterium
AACGAACCGTGCTAGATCTGCTCCCTGATTCTGCTGATAGATATCATAAGGATGATATGGAGGTGATAGAATCCGGGGAGCCCAAGATGAATATCGAGGAGCCCCTGGTGCTGCCCGACGGAACAAGATGGTTAAAAACGGACAAGCTGCCTATTAAGGATGAGAATGGAGATGTAACAGGGATTATAGGATTCTCCGTAGACATCACCGAGCGCAAGAGAGCGGAGGAGGCGCTTAGAGAGAGCGAAGAGCGCTATCGCCTGCTGGCTGAGAATGCATCCGATGTGATATGGGTGGCGGATATGGACATGAAATATCAATATGTCAGCCCGTCTGTAGAGCGAATCAGAGGTTACAAGCCCGAAGAGCTTATTGGTCTATCGATGGGGGAGTTTCTCATGCCATCATCGACCGAGTTGGTCCGTGTGGAATATGAGAAGGAAATGGAGCTTGAGAGGAGGGGGCAGATAGGTCCGCACAAGACTAGAGCGTTTGAAGTGGAAGCAAAACGTAAAGATGGTTCAATTATATGGGTGGAGGCTATCGTGGGCCCGATGCGTGATGAAAACGGGGATTTAACCGGTATTTTGGGCATCACGAGGGACATCACCGAGCGCAGGAGGGCGGAGGAGGCGCTCAGGCAAAGCGAGGAGAAACTTCGCTTGATGTTTGAGAGTATGACTGACGGGGTAGTTGTCAGCGATGTTAATGTAAACATAGTAGATATAAACCCTGCGGTTTTACATACCTCTGGTTATAGCAGGGAGGATCTAATAGGGCGGAATGTAATCGAGATATTGCCGTCTAAAGATCGCGACAGGGCTTTTGACAACATAAGCGAGATCTCATCGAGTAGCGGCAAGTTTGGTAAAAATGAATATAGATTTTTAAGAGCCGATGATACGGAGTTGGATATTGAGGTCAGTACAGCGGTGCTGCGAGATTCCTCGGGCGGTGTTATGGGATACATTCATACTGTGAAGGATATCACCGAAAACAAGCGCATTCATGAAGCGCTCAAGCGTAGCGAGGAGAGATATCGCCTTTTGTTCGATAGCGCGATCGATGGGAAGGTGGTTATCGATGCCGAGACAATGAAGGTGGTGCTGGTCAATCGTACATCTCTCACTACACACGGTTTCGATTCAGAGGACGACTTGAGCGCTATAAACCTGTTTGATTATATCCACCCGGATGACAGGGATCGGGCCATGAAGAATATGGCGGAGGATATGTTTGAGAAAGACCTGCGCCGACTTGAGGAGTTCCGGACGATAACAAAAGACGGTGAAGAGAAGTGGCTATTGGCTATGGGGATACCCATTGAATATGAAGGGAGAATGGCAGGGCTATCTTCCTTTATCGATGTAACTGAACGTAAAAGGATGGAGGAAGAGCTCCGGCGCAGCGAAGAGAAATACCGCGATCTCGTGCAAAGGGAGAAGGATATAATCTTCTCGGTAGATGAGCTGGGCTTCATTGCCACTATAAATCCGGCTGTTAGTGCCTGGGGTTTTACACCGGAGGAGATAATCGGCAAGAATTTTCTTGAGCTTATCTCGGATGAGTGGCAAGAGAAGACCGCTGTTGATCTGCAAAACGCGCTTCTTGTAGCCGGCGATCTGACTGCCGAGACAATGGTTATCAATAAGGATGGGATAGCCATGCCTATTGAATACAGCGCAATGGTTATCCATGAGGAAGGTAAATACACTGGTGCGCAGGGTATCGTGAGGGATATCTCAGAGCGTAAGAAGGCTGAGGAGGCGCTGCGGGTGTCGGAGGAAAAGCTGCGGGTAATGTTCGAGTCGATTACCGATGGTATCAGCATAATAGATCTGGCTACCGGCAAGGTCGCGGATGCAAACCCCGCAGCGATGCGGATATTCGGCTTTAAGAAAGAGGATGTTGTAGGTATGGATGCCTTTTCCCTTATCGCTGAGAAGGATCGTACCAGAGCTACGGAGGATATTCAGAATACGCTCAGGCATGGTCAGGGCGGGCTTGAGGGATGGTGCTTGCTGAATGCAAAGGGTGAGGAAATGGACTGCGAGGCCACCGCTGCTGTGATTCATGACCGTTCCGGCGAGCCGGCATTTCTGGTCAATGTGATACGTGATATTACCGAGAGAAAGCGGATAGAGAAGGAGCTCAGTGAATACAGAACCGACCTGGAGAGAATTGTGCAGGAGCGTACTTCTGAGCTCGTCGAGGCCAATAAGGAATTGCAGTGGGAGATCGTTGAGAGACAGAAGGCGGAGGTGGAGCTTAAGGAATCGGAGGAGAAATACCGGGCCCTGGTCGATGACATGAGAGAGGGCTATCTGGTGATCGGTGAAAACAAGATCCTGTTTGCCAACAAGCGGTGTACCGATGTTGTCGGACTGACGCCGGAGAAGCTTATAGGAAAGGATTTCTGGAGCTTCATCTCGCCCCAGGATAAAGTCCAGGCGAAGCATATCTTTGAGGTGCTGGAGAGCGGGGAAGAACCGGCCCGCCTGTGGGACTTTGTGCATCCTGCGGAAGAAGACGGCAAGGATATACTGCTCGAGGTAAGCATACGGCGAATCTCATACGATGGGCAGCCTGCATTTGCTGTGGTGCTGAGGGATGTTACCGAGCGCAAGCGCATGGAAGAGGCGTTGAGGGAGAGCGAATCCAAGAGCCGGGCAATTCTGGATGCCATGCCCGATCTTGTATTCCAGCTCAGCAAAGAAGGTATTTTGCTGGATTATAAGGGGCCACTGGAGGATATTTATCTATCACCGGGGGAGTTTATCGGCAGGAATATCTCTGAGGTTATACCTGATGAAGTTAATGAATTGTCTAAAAGAAACATTGCCCTGGCGTTGGAGACCGGGCAGACACATAGCTATGGATATCAACTCATGCTGAGAGATGAGATTCATCATTGTGACGCTCGGGTAGCTCCTATGAATGAGGAAGAGGTTATAGTTATCATTCGTGATATCACCGAGCGCGTACATATGGAGGAGGCGCTGAGGGAATCGGAGGAGAAGCTCCGTGTCATGTTCGCCTCCATGGCCGATGGCGTCGTGGTCACGGATATGGAAGGCAATATCAAGGACTTGAATGAAGCTCAGCTCAGATTGTTTGGATATAGCCGTCGCGAGGACGTTATAGGGGAGAACGGATTCCAGTTTGTTGCCATGAAATGCCGCGATGCCGCCGTTGCGGATATGGCCGTTTTGTTTGAAGGGAGCTATCAGACTGGAAAGATATGGACTTTTGTTGATAGGGACGGTCGTGAGTTTGATGCGGAACTCAGTTCGGCCTTGATCCGGGACGCTGACGGCAAACCTACCGGTATTACAGTCGTTCTGAGGGATGTCACCGAGCGCAGGTTTATGGAGTTGGCGCTTAAGGCCTCGGAGGAGAAGCTGAGGGGTATATTTGAATCGATTCAGGACAGTGTTGTGCTAACCGATCTGGAGTTCACCATTACGGAGGTGAACGAGGCGGCGGTGAGGTTGAGTGGCTACAAGACCAGGGAGGAGCTGCTCGGGCGTAAGGGCTATGACTTCCTCGCACCGGAGGACCTGACGCGGGCGATGGATACCGAAGATGAGGCGGTCAAGGGGCGGCCACTGCCGCGGGATGAGTACAAGATTGTGAACATGGAGGGCAGGGAGATAGATGGCGATGTCGGCGTGAGCATGTTTCACGATACCGAGGGGAATGCAGTAGGCTTCGTCACTGTCATTAAGGATATCACCGAGCGCAGGCGCATGGAGGATGCTCTCAGGGATTCGGAGGAGAAGCTGCGGATAATGTTTACCTCTATGGCGGATGGCGTTGTCGTCACCAATCTTGAGGGCCGAGTGGTGGATATAAATGAGGCTCAGCTCCGCATGTTCGGGTATAAAGACAAAAGGGAGGTCATCGGTAAAGGCGGGTTCGATTTCGTAGCTGAGTGGGATCGTGAGAGAGCATTTGAGGATATGATAAAGGTCTTTGGAGAGGGTTACAACATTGGTGGTACCTATACGGTTGTGGATAAAGCGGGAAGGGAGTTCGAGTCTGAGTTAAGTACCGCCCTGCTTCATGATGCTTTAGGGAAGCCTGGCGGGTTTATTACAGTTATGAGGGATGTCACCGAACGCAGAAAGATGGAACGATTGCTGCGTGACTCGGAGGAGAAGCTGCGGATAATATTCGAGTCGATAGGTGACGGAATCGTTGTTACCGATCTGGAGGGGATTATCATCGAGCTTAATGAGGCCGCAGCGCGTATGGGCGGGTGGCCCGATAAGTTGCAGCTGATAGGGATGAGCGGCTTTGACTTCGTTGCTGAAAAGGAGCGTGGAAAGCTTGTCGCCGATATGGTCAAGGCTCTCGGGGAGGAGAGCAGTATTAAGGCTGATTACGTGGTGAAGGATAAGGATGGGTGTGAGTATGACAGCGAGGCCATAGTTACTTTGCTGCGGGACGCCGCGCAGTCACCGGTGGGCATCGTTACAGTTATCAGGGATATTACCGAGCGCAAGCGAATGGAGCAGGCTCTGCGTGACTCTGAGGAAATGGCGCGGGGCATGCTCGAGAGCGCTGCGACTGCGGTTTGCATCGTCCAGGACGGCAAATTCCGCTACGTCAGCCCGATGTTCGCCAAGATGACCGGATATACCAGCTATGAGCTTCTCGGCACTAAATCGGTGGACTATATCTATGAGGAAGATAGGGAAAAGTCGACCAGAGAAGCCGTCGCCGATCTTAAGGGCGAAAGTGCTGCGCCTCACGAGTACAGGCTCATGCGTAAGGACGGGAGTATCATGTGGATACTGGAGAAGGTAGCCTCCATCCAGTATGAGGGAAAGAGGGCGGCCATCGGCAGCCTTCTGGATATCAGCAAGCTCAAGCAGGTAGAGGAAGCACTGAGGGATTCGGAGGAAAAACTGCGGATAATATTTGCTTCGATCCCCGATGGTGTGACTGTAACCGATTTGCTGGGCAATATCATCGATGAGAACGGAGCCTGTGTCCGCCTGTATGGATACAGTTCCAAGGAGGATGTCATCGGGCTTAACGGCTTCGATTTCATTGCTGAGGTGGATAGGGAGACGGCACTGAGTAAGCTTAGTGACATATTCGAGACTGAGGTCAGTCCGCCTATCGAGTTCCGAATGGTGAAGAGGGACGGCAT
>JAYEHL010000028.1:0-24610 GCA_034659515.1 Chloroflexota bacterium
ATCCCATTGGCTGTGCTGGTACCGTCGCACTATCTGCTGAGACAGCGCCATCGTTTCCTGTGCCTGTTCCGTAAATTTATCCGGTCTCATATATCACCCCTGCATTGGAAATATATTTCATTTAGAATCGATATTGTAAGATTATCCGGCCACAGATCGATTTTCCTCTGACCTTTTGATCACAGCCCTGCCTCGCGAAGGCGATTGATCTCAGCCCGCGCTGCTTCCAATTCCCTCTCCATCCGGTTAATGCGTTCGGTAAGCCTGATAATAATATCGACCCCTGCCAGGTTTACGCCGAGGTCATCCATCAGCGTCCTTGCCTGGCGCAGCCGCTCGATATCACTATTGGAATACAGCCGGACCTTGCCGCTCGATCTGGAAGGGCTGATCAGTCCTACTTTTTCATAGTAGCGCAGAGTCTGAGCGTGGACGCCCAGTATTCTCGCTACCACACTTATAACATAACACGGTTCCGAATTATCGAATGTCATATCGCACCTCTTATCGATGAACAGCACTTAACGGTATCTTAAATCGTACGTTGCAGTAAAGGTTCATAGATTTCTATTCTCCTTTTAGTAGTTCCCTGAGCTGGGTGAAAAACTCCCTCTCTCGATCGGTCAGCTTCTCCGGCAGTACTACCTTTACTTTGGCGAAGAGGTCGCCGCTGGAGTTCTTTCCCATCTGCGGCATCCCCTGCCCGGCGAGGCGGAACACCTTGCCGTTCTGCGTCTCCGGCGGTATCTTCAGCGCGAGGTTCTTACCCTTGGGTGAGGGCACCGACGCCTCGCCGCCGAGGATGGCGTCCGCCAGCGGCACGGGCACTTCTACGTGAATGTCGTCACCCTTGCGCTGGAATACCGAATGAGGCTTGACTGAGACCACCAGATAGAGGTCGCCGCCGGGGCCGCCGGTGATGCCGGGCTCGCCCTTCCCCGCCACCTTGATGCGCTGGCCGTCCTTGACTCCCTTCGGTATCTTGACCTCCAGTCGTCGCCCGCTCATGTCCTGGATGAGCCTTGTGCTGCCGTTAAACGCTTCTTCAAGCGTGACGTCGGCTGCGTAATCCACAGCCCTGCCGCGTCTCGCCCTTGAGGTTCGAGTCCTGCCGCCGAATCCGCCGGTGAACCCCTTGAATAGGTCGCTCAGATCGCCCAGCTCGGACATGTCTACGTACTCATAGTTAAAGCCGTCCGAACCCTTGTCGTAAAAACCGGATGATCCACCGAACGGGCCTCCCTGCGCTCCGGCGAACTGGTCGGCGTACTGCCACTTGTCTCCAAACTGATCGTACTTCTTGCGTTTCTCGGTGTCGGAGATGATCTCGTAGGCGTTGTTTATCTCCTTGAACTTCTCCTCGGCCGATTTGTCGCCAGGGTTCACGTCCGGGTGGTATTTGCGCGCAAGCTTGCGATAGGCCTGCTTGATCTCCTTATCGGAGGCAGTACGACTTACGCCAAGGAGCTGATAGTAATCTTTTGAAGGCATTTTAAACCTCTCTCAACACAGAGTGTAAACTAAATGTATTAATATGTCAATATATTTTATAAGAACTTTAGCATGAAAGAGTTGATAAAAGGTTGTTAACCTGATAAATTAATTCAGAAAAAATATTAAGAGAGGTGGTACATATGGCAATTGTTCGTTGGGAATCGTTTATGCGGTCAAATCGAGCAGTTGTTTCAGTATACGCGCCGTCGCGCCCCAGATAACCTTGTCATCGTACTCGAAGAAGCCGGCCTGTCCGGTCACCCCATCGACGGTGTAGGTCTCTTCCCAGTATTTGCTCTCATACTTGAGGCCCAGCAGCGGCATCTGTATTAGCTCGGCGATCTCATTGGTGCTCACGGTGAATTCGTAGGGGTATGGGATTATGCCGACGAATGGCGTTATAAGGAAATTGCTGGTTACCGTGCCCATCCTGTCGAGCTGGCCCAGTATCTCCACGTCCTCGGGATGTACACCTATCTCCTCGCAGGTCTCCCGCAGTGCGGTATCACTCAAATCCTCGTCCGGGCCGTCCTGGGAACCACCGGGGAAGCATATCTGGCCTTTGTGGTATTCGAGGTTTTCCGTCCGTTTGGTCAGCACGATGTAGTATTCGTCGTCCTTCTCGTATAACGGCAGCAGTATCGCCGAAGGCCACAGCGGGTTCTGCGTGAACGTGACGGTATGCTGCTCACGCCGGGCGAGAGCCCGCCTGAGTTCCTCAACGAATGTGTTGTCTCGACGCTTTTGCATATTAGTCGTCTTCGCGGTTCAGATATTCGTAGCGATCATTCAGTTTCGACAGCACGTTGGCCGCCTGATCCATCGTCCTGTAATAGACGATTCGTCCCCTCTTCTCTATCAGTTCGACGACCGGATCGACATCGGTGCTGTAGCACCATAGTATGGCCGGTTTATCGTAATCCTCGATCAGCTCGAAACAGCTGAAAACAGGGTCCATGAGCGGGTGGTATTCTCCGGGCAGTATTATCAGCAGGCCGTCGACGTTCTCGTCCTGGAGGAAGGTTTCAACCGTTGTGCTGAGCACGATGTTCAGCGGGTTGCCGGCGATCATCGACGAAGGCCATATGTCGGCGGGGTTCCCGAAGCTCTGCCACGGCGGAGCCAGCGCGTCCAACCTTTTCTTGCTCGCGTCCGACAATCGAGCAAGCGATAGATTGTGGCGAGCGCATACATCGGTGGCCATGATGGCGCCGCCGCCGGTGATCGAGATTATGCCGACGTTCCTGCCCTTCATCAGCGGCAGCTTCAAGAAGGCCTTCGTCATGTCTTGAAACTCGTTCTCGCCGGTCACGCGGATGACGCCGCTCTGCTTGAATGCCGCGTCGTACACATCGTCGCTGCCGGCGAGGCTGCCGGAGTGGGATTGCGCCGCACGGGACGAATCCTCGCAGCGCCCCGATTTGAGGGCGAGGACGGGCTTCTTCTTCGATACGCGCCTCGCTGCATCCATGAAGCGCCTGCCGTCGCGCATCCCTTCGATATAGAGCATGATGACTTCAACTTGCGGGTCGTCCTCGAAGTATTCCAGGCCGTCGGCGAAGTCGACATCGCAGGCGTTGCCGATGTCGATGCCCTTGCCCACGATGTGGAAGTCGGGCAGCCCGCTGATGTACAGGCCGGTCTGGCAGATTACGCCGGTGGGGATATCCTTCATTTCGATCTTGGTGAAGGCGGTGTTGAATTTATGAAATGCGTTTCCGGTGCCGAAGGTGTTGGGTCCCACGATCCTGGCGCCGCCTTCGAGGGCGATGCGCACAATCTCATCCTGCAACCTCTTGCCCTCATCGTCGCCGTCGGCATACCCCTGCCCGACGACGGTTATCGCCCTGATCCCCTTCTCGGTACATTCCTTTACCAGTTTCGGCCCCAGGTGGCTGGGCGTTATTATCACGGCCAGGTCCACCACTTCGGGGATATCGGCCACGCTGTGATAGCACTTCACTCCGAGTATTTCGTCGGCGCCGGGGTTAACCGGGTATATCCTGCCTTCATATCCGTAGCCCTGCAGGTGTTCCAGGACGTTCCACCCGAACGGGCCGGTATTGCGGGTCAATCCCACCAGGGCGATGGACTCGGGTTCCATGAAAAGCTTCATGAGTTCAACGGTGTCTGTTGTATCGACAGGAATCACTAAAAACACTCCTTAATGATGACGGAGCCTTTCCCAAAGCTCCTCGACCCTGGTTCTGACTTCGGAGAGATCGCAGTCGGTATCGATGACGACGTCGGCGTGTCCGGCACGTTCCTCCGCGGGCAACTGGGATCGAACGCGCGCCCACGCCTCGTTCTCGGTGATGCCGCCGCGGTCGGCGAGACGCTTGACCGCCACCTCCGACGGCGCGAGCGCGACCCACACCTCATCGACAAGGTCGGTCCACTCCGCCTCGATAAGTAATGTCGCTTCGAGTACAACGGTTGAGGCGCCTTCCTCGCGGAGACGCTCGATCTCGTCGCGGGCCATATCTTTCATTATCGGGTGCGCGATGGCGTTGAGGCGGGCAAGGGCCTCGGGATTCTCGAACACTATATCGCCCAGCTTTTTTCGGTCTATCTCGCCGCTCGGCTTCCTGATGCCGCCGCCGAATTCTTCGATCATCTCCCGGTTGAGCCGCGTGTTGGGCTTGTACGCCTCGTGGCCCAGTTTATCGGCGTCGATAACAGTCGCCCCTTTATCGGCAAGCATGCTTGCGATAGTGCTCTTGCCGCTCAGTATTCCGCCGGTCAATCCGATGATAAACATATCGCGCCTTCAGGCTCGCTCGTGCCTGCAATTCAGTCTATCAATTTAGGATGGGGGGGTCAAGTTGGATGGTTTCGCAAAACATTGTGATTATGGTAAAATACGGTCATGGAGGACGGGGATGCGGGAAGCTGTGCTTTATGAAAAGATCTCCGGCTCTCGGGTCAGGTGCAACATCTGCCAGTGGCGTTGCGTCATAGCGCCGGAAAAGGATGGTGTATGCCGCATGCGACGCAACGACGACGGCGTCCTCCATACCTCGAATTACGCTATATCCTCATCGGTTAATATCGACTCGATCGAAAAGAAGCCGCTTTTTCATTTCTATCCCGCCAGCCTGGCATTTTCTATAGGCACATGGGGGTGTAATTTTCACTGTCGAGGCTGTCAGAACTGGCAGATCGCGTGCACCGATACGTCGTTTCTGGAGGAGTCGCGGGCTGTCGAAGCGGATGAGCTGATCAGGATGGCAAAGAGCGGCAATTGCCGGGGCATAGCGTATACATATAATGAGCCTACGATCTGGTTCGAATACACGCTGGATTGCGCTAAATTGGCTAGGGAGAATGGCCTGTACAATGTATATGTGACCAACGGTTTCATGACGGAAGAGGCGCTGGATATGATAGGCCCATACCTCGACGGCTACTGCGTGGATGTTAAGGGATTCTCGGACGAGTTTTATCGCGATATGGCAAAAATATCAAATTGGCGCGGTATCCTCGATGTGACCGAGCGGGCGAAGCGTAAGTGGGGCATGCACGTCGAGGTGGTGACCAACATCGTTCCCGGAATGAACGACGATGACGGGCAACTCGGAGCGCTGGCCGTATGGATTCGTGACAGCCTGGGCGATTTGACGCCTTGGCACGTCACGCGGTTCTATCCGAGATATCAGATGGAGGACCTGCCGGCCACGCCGGTATCGTCCCTGGAGCGAGCCTACGATATCGGTAAGAAGGCGGGGCTACGTTTTGTTTATGCCGGCAATGTTCCAGGACATGCTTATGAAAATACCGTTTGTTATTCCTGTGGTAATTTAATTATCTCTCGTTTGGGGTATAATATTGAAATTGTCGGTTTGGAGGGTTCCAGATGCCGTTTCTGTGGGGCGGAGTTGAATATGCTGGTTGGAGAGGTTAGCCATGCTTAGATTTCCAGTGGTTGCAGGGCGATTTTATCCGGGGACTCAGTCCTTCCTGGAGGACCGAATCGAGGATATTGTGGACCGTAAGGCTGCTCCCGAGGAGGTGCTGGGGATCATCTCCCCGCATGCAGGTTATAATTACTCCGGCGCTGTAGCGGGAGCCGGGATTTCGCGGGTTCGATTCAAAGATACCTTTATCATCCTGGGGCCGAATCACACCGGGATGGGAGAGCCCTTCAGTATCATGACGGAAGGCGTATGGAACACGCCTATGGGCAATGTCGATATCGATGAGGAGCTTGCCGCCGCTTTGTTGGAATCCTGCCCATATCTTAAGAGCGATGTTGCCGCGCACATGGAGGAGCATTCGATCGAGGTGCAGGTGCCGTTCCTACAGTATTTCCAGCCCGATGTGAAGATCGTGCCTATCGTGCTTGCGGGCGACCCTAGCGGAGATGTATGCAGGGAGATCGGGAAGGGCATAGCAAAGACTTTGAAGGAATCCGGCCGGAAGGCTGTGATCATGGCCAGCAGCGATATGTCCCATTATGAGCCACAGGAGGCTGCCAAGGAGAACGATTTTCGGGCGATCGAGTCTATTCTGGCGCTGGATATGGACCAGCTTCTCGCTCGCGTGAGGGAATACCATATTACGATGTGCGGTTGTGCCCCTGTGGCAACGCTCATCGCGGCCTGTAATGAGCTTGGGGCGAAGAAGGCGGAGCTGGTTATGTATCAGACCAGCGGGGATGTGACCGGCGACTATTACAGGGTCGTGGGTTACGCCAGTGTGATTATTAAAAAGTGAGGAATACATGCATCCGCTTGTGGAATTGGCCAAGATGACCATCGAAAGCTACGTGCACGAGGGGCAGTCGCCATCCCCACCGGTCGAGTTGACCTCGGAGATGAAGGATCACGCCGGGGTTTTTGTTTCCCTGAAGATAGGCGGGATACTCAGGGGGTGCATCGGCACGTTTGCGCCGGAGCGGGAGACCGTTGCCGAGGAGATAATATCCAACGCCATCAGGTCCGCCACCCGCGATCCCCGTTTCCCCCCTGTTTCCCCCGATGAACTCGGCGACCTCGAATATAGCGTCGACGTTCTTACCAAGCCCGAGCAGGTGGATAGCGAGGCCGACCTTGATCCGAAGGTATACGGTGTTATTGTTGAGAGCGGCGGTAGACGTGGATTGCTGCTTCCCGATCTCGAAGGCGTCGACACCGTCCAGCACCAGATCGAGATATGCCGCGCCAAGGCAGGAATACCGGCAAACGCGTCGGTCAAACTGAGCCGCTTCGAAGTGAAGAGGTATAAGTAGATTCGGCGTTAGTAGAGTTCTTTAAGGTTCTTGAGTTTATATGAAATTAAGTTGGCATTGTGTGCTTTCACGAAGAAATGGTCGATCGATTTTATATCCTCAATCTTGACGAGGTGCGCTACACATTTACAATCCGATGATCCAAAGCCTTTGACCGGATGGCAAACCTCGGGCCATCGCAACACTTCCTGACACAAATCGCACTCCAACCGTTCCTCGCTCTCGATGCACCAGATGTCGATAATCGTCGTCTGTTGCAGAAAGTAATCTATGTGCCAGTGCAATCGCTTGGTGTTTCTCATATGCCTATCGATCCTTGCGTGCAGTCCGTTAAGCGCGCTTCCGAAGTAGAGGTAATAACCGGCTGGGAAGTCGAATACGCCAAGTCTACCGACCTCGACCTCCGCATCTCGGGCGAGGTGCATGATCAGCATGTAGGTTCCCTTGTCCATCGGATTCATTCTATCGTTTGTGCGGATGAAAAGCACTATTCTGCATATTGGCACCGTCGATTCTTCTATGCTAGACTAGCGACTAAGGTGTATCGATGCGACTGATATCCAGGGAACGGCTGGTTAAGGATTCGGTGTTTTTCCTCGTTGCCGCCGCGGTAACGGGCCTGGACCAGCTCAGTAAATATCTCATACGATCCAATATGTATCCGGGGCAATCGATCCCGGAGGACGGTTTCTTTCGCATTGTCTACGGCACCAACCCGGGGGGAGTCTTCGGCCTTTTTGCCAATCAAACGTTTCTGATCACCATCGCCGCCGTCATCTCCGTAGTCATTATCCTGTTGTATTCGCGTCATAAAATGGCGCAAAGCCTGCTGGTGCGGGTATCGCTGGGTCTGGTCCTCGGCGGCTCCGTCGGCAACCTGATCGATCGCGTGCGCTTCGGCGAGGTGACGGACTTCATACGTATGGGATCGTGGCCGGTGTTCAATCTGGCAGATGCCGCCATCGACGTCGGCATCGTGCTTCTCCTGTACTATGTGATTTTCAAGATGAGGAAGGGCGAATAGGAGGGGAAACAGGTTGAGCGAGAGGATTGATCTCATCGTCGATAGGGTGGGGGAGAGGCTGGATAGGTACGTGGCAGCGGAGTGCCCGCAACTATCGCGTTCCCACGTCCAGCGCCTCATCGAGGATGGCAATGTCACGGTAAACGGGACGCCCGCCAAGAGCGGCCACAAGCTCAAGGAGGGCGACATGGTCGCCGTCGTCGTGCCGCCGCCGACGTCCATAGAGCTGGAGCCGGAGGATATTCCGCTGTCGATTGTTTATGAAGATGACGATGTGCTCGTTATCGATAAGCCAGCCGGGTTGACGGTGCATCCGGCGCCGGGGCACTCCGAGCATACGCTGGTGAACGCGATACTGGCGCACTGTCACGATCTTAGCATCAACGGCTCGATACGTCCCGGTATCGTGCACCGCCTCGACAAAGACACATCGGGCGTAATGATGATAGCTAAGAACGATTCGGCGCAGCGCGACCTTTCGGAACAGATACGATCGCGTTTCGTGCTCAAGCAATATACGGTGCTGGTTCATGGCCGTCTGTCGCCGGAGAAGGGCGTGATCGAAGCGCCCATAGGCCGCGATCCGTCGCACCGCAAACGTATGGCGGTTGTGGCTTCCGGGCGCGAAGCGCGCACGCACTATCGCGTCACAAAATATTTCGAAGGATACACGCTGCTGGAGGTGACGCTGGAGACGGGCAGGACGCACCAGATACGGGTCCACCTGTCGGCGACGGGGTTTCCGGTAGCCGGCGATAGCATATATGGCAAAGGCTTATCGATTATGGGGCGGCAGTTCGTCCATGCCAGCCGTCTCGGGTTCCGCCTTCCATCGAGCGGCGAGTGGGTGGAGTTCGAGTCGCCATTGCCGCGCGATCTTGAGGAGGCTGTAGAACATTTGGCCAAGCCCTAGAATATATGCATATTTGTGATAGAATAGTGCGGAATTCTTGGAGGTGACGTATGTCAGAATATTCAGGTAGACGTACAAGCGGGATGGCTGTGACTGCTCTGGTGTGCGGAATAGGTGCTCTCGTAGTTCCGTGGGCGGGATTCCTGCTGAGTGTTCTTGCCATAGTCTTCGGGTCTGTGGGCATTAGCCAGACAGGTAAAAATCCTGAGTTAGGCGGTCGCGGAATGGCTATCGCAGGATTGGTTTGCGGTATTGTGGCGCTGGTTGTGTGGATACCTATCATAGCTTTCTGGAGTTCCCTCTGGTTCTGGGCTATTTAGTATTTGTTGATTTCACTCAAATGTCGATTTAGGTCTCAGGCGGGATTGACCGATACTGATATGTAATTTATGTGTGGAGGCGAGCGATGGAGGAGGCGAAGAAGGGCATCGAAGTCGATTACGCTGGTTTCTGGATCAGGTTTGTTGCGTACATTATCGACGCGCTGATCGTCGGGGCGGTATTCTCGGTAATCGGCGGAATCCTGTGGATGTTCACGATCCCGTTCTGGTTTTTTGGCTGGGGAATGCACGCTAATAATATGATGTGGCCTTACTGGGGCACGTGGTTTCCGTCATGGATTGTGATGGCGGCATATTTTGTGGTGTTCTGGGTGTGGCGCGGCGAGACGCCGGGGATGATGGCGCTCAGACTTCGAATCGTTCACGCCGACGGCACGAAGCTGAAGTGGGACTGGCGGGCGGCGCTGCTGCGCATCCTCGGATACCTCCTGTGCTGGATAACCGCTGGACTGCTATTTCTGTTGATAGCCGTCGATTCGCGAAAGCAGGGCATACATGACAAAATAGCCGAGACGTTTGTTGTTGTCCTGCCGAAGAAGAAGGCGACTACCGTGATATCGGGGGAATAATCCGATTGCGGTTGAATACGAGTCGGTCCGCAGTCGAATCCTTCAAATCGACACAACTGCGGATTATTGCTTAACTACTACAATTCCTCCACTAAACTTACTCTAACCTCTCAATCGCCTCATTGGCCAGCAGCGCGGCGCCAAGCGCGCCTATAATCTGGGGTTCCTCGGGCACTTCGATGGCCATGCCATTTGCGAGAGCTGTTTCCAGGGCTTTCTTTACACCGGCGTTCTTGGCTACACCTCCGGTGAAAACTATCTTTGGCTTGATACTGAGTTTCTTGGCCATGGCTGATACCCTTCTAGCTATAGCGTCGTGAACGCCCGCGATGAGGTCCTCCCGCTTCTTACCTTGAGCTCTTAGCGAGACTATCTCGGATTCGGCGAAAATAGTACAGGTGCTGGTGACGACACAAGGATTTCTGCTCTCAAGGGACAAACTCCCCATATTATCGATTGAGCCTACTTCCAGGACGAGGGACATGACATCGAGGAATCTGCCGGTACCGGCAGCACACTTGTCATTCATGACGAAGTCCTTCACATTCCCCTCTTCATCGAGCTCGATAGCCTTGCTGTCCTGACCGCCGATATCGATGACCGTCCTCGCCTCCGGAATCCAGAAATGAGCCCCTTTGGCGTGGCATAGTATCTCGGTTATCGATTTGTTGGCGAATGTGACGGTATTACGGGCATAGCCGGTTGACACTACATGCTCTAATTTGCCAATTGGGCACGAAAGCCCTGCAGCTTCGATCGCCTTTAATGTCGCTTTCTCGGCGGCGACCGTTACATCGTAGCCGGTAGGCACCACCGCGTGACCGAGAACGTGTCCGTCGTTTATGACGACGGCTTTAGCGGTCGCCGCACCTACGTCTACCCCTGCGACAACCATGTCAATTACCACCTTGCGAAGCTGCCTTTTGGTTCTTATCTATCGATCGTTTCACCACATCTGCGAATGTTTCCAGCACAGTTCTCATCCTTGGTTGCGGAAAATCACCGCGGTCGATATATATATCCAAATCGGGGGTGATGCAAGGAATACTCCCCCTCTTGCCCATCATATTCGCAAGTATTTGTGAGTGGGCCGTCCAGCACCGGCAAGGCCTGTAGCTGGTGGCAACAAGGCCGTCGATGCTATATTCCGTTATGTGATCCGTAGTGGTCTCATATAGATATTCCAGGCTGGTGCCCAGCGCGCTCACCATCGCCAGTTGCTTCGCCATCATAATATATATATCCGCTTCCATCTGGGCCTCGACTGATTTCACCAATTGCCCTCCCCCCAGAAGGAAAGACTCTTCAAAGTCGGCGGCTAGCCCCAGATCGTGACACATCGGAACAAGCCAGGGGCATCCCCATGAATGGAGCAGCCTCCAGGATACCCGGGGGGTTCCTTTGGGCATAACTCCCTTTCCCTCGGCAATCATCTGGGTGACCTCCTCTTGCAGTATTGCTTCGGCTTCGAAAATCCTGTCGTATCCTGTATCAAAGGCGGTCGCTACCGGCAGCAGCGCGCAGGCGAGATCATTAGCGTTGAGCGGCACCGGGTCCGCTTTCATGAATCCCGTCATTGGGGCGAAGATGGTGGCGCTCAGGTTGACGAACAGCTCCCTGGCCTTCGCTTGATACTCCGGGGTAATCTTTATATCGAGCAGTTCTTCTAATTGCCGGTGTCCGTCTCTTAGAGAGTCCGCGAAGTATTTGATGTTCTCCTCGTCGAACGGGTCGCCGGTGAAGTGTATGTCACGTACCCGATACGGATTGCAGACCTCGGTTCCATCCCACTCGTGTATCAGTTGATCGACCAGAGGGGCGTCATCGCAGAACGTGTGGAACCCTATACTGATATCCGCGCGTGGTACGATGCCCAATACGTGGAGCCCATACCTGATCTTGTTTAGCGAGCAGGTGATCTGCTCAACCGCGCATCCTTCGCGCTCAGCGGCTTCCACATACTTCCACCCGACGTTGAAGAAAGCGGAGCCAACGAGACTCGCCACCACATCGGGCAACCCGATCTGGATATTAGGATCGGCAAGCTTTATCGGATGCAGGTAGGCCATCCCCGGCTGAACGAAATAAGTATGGCACAGCCTGGTCTCTCCGGGCTCAGGGATAGCTATACGGATGTATTCTCTCAACCAACACCCCAGCAGTTTGCGGATGCCTTTTAGATGGATACTCCAGCACTTAGGAAGCCTCTCTGTTATAGCAAACTCAACATCTTTTTCGGTTACAAGTAACTTTTCAAGGCCCTGCTTCAGGGTTGGCTTGTATTCAACGCCTTCGTCAGGCTCGAAACCGCAAATCTCCATCAACTTATCATAGCTATCCATTTCGATCACCCCTTTTGCTCTTAGATTGTTTGACGACTTCGATGAATGTCTCTATGCGCGTCTTGACAGCCTCGATCCTGCTTGTGAAATCGTATTCCGATTGGATAGTCATCGCCGGGACGCCCTTTTGCTTCATCCTCTTGTTTACAACGTATCCAAGCATGGATTGAGCCTCCATGTACATCAGTTGGTACCAGATGATTCCGTCGACTTTGAAATCTTCAACGAGTCCGCTATATACAGACAGGAGTTCCTCACCCCAGGGGTACTTATAAACGTCCTTGGCCTTCTTTGAATAATACCTTCGCGCTAGATTTTCCATGAGATTTCCATCGATAGAAGTCTTTGCTTTAAAGTCCCTTGTACTGCCGGTGACCTCTTCGGTCACTACCGCGGCGCCAGCATCCTCGATCAGTTCCAAGAGCCGATAGTCGCCAACAGCTATCGGGCAGCCGAACACGGCGATCCTTGAGGTGTCTTTAGTAATAACGCCTGTTCTCATCTTCAAGTCTTCGTAGACCTGCTTAAGCATTGTGACATATTCATGTGGGTCGCAGTAAAACGAGGCGTGATTCAGCTTCAAGTAGTCGAGGCCGCCTATCGGCGGTGAAGGAGCCTTTCTCAAATCACTGATCCTGCCTAAGAGGTCTCGTATATCGTTATACAGCGTCGCATATTCCTCAAGCTTCTGCTGCGAAACCTGATTCCCCGTTAGTTTCTCAAGTTCTTTCTTGAACTTCTCAAGCGACGAGAGGTAGTAGGGAAAGGCGCCTGAGTACTCCGGATTGCCTGGAATGCCAAGCCACGTCATCGGCATCGGCTTGTTAGCATAAACATACATGCCGGTCAACTCCGAATGCTCATCGCCGGATTCAAGCACGAGGTGGTCGATCAGGTTATACACAGGGTCCTTTCCCTTCATCAGGTAGCCGATCTGTGCCTTGTGGAAGGTTGAAAAGCAATTGTGACAGTATTCACGGGAGTCGTCCAGCGATTCCCGGTCACCGCCCCTGATCAGGCGCTGAGGGATTGCTCCGGCGGCGAAGATCATCTCCTCGGGCGTGTAGCCAGACCCCAGAATACCTACGACCTTGGCCCCCCGGTTTTTCATCTTTTCCAGTTCAATGTATCGTTGCTCGATGCACTTCGATAGCTGTTTCATTGCTTTCATAAGACTATTCCACCTTTCAGAGATTCGATTCGTGCTCTTTCCTTAGTGGAGCTACCTATTCCAAAATCGAATTGGTTCATTTCCAAAAAGCGTCGATGATTTATTGTTATTACCCGACGAAATACGCTGATTTTAAGTGACATAAGATGGGCAAGATTGTTAATATAGACATATTATGACTATATAGATGCTCTTCTAGAGTTTTACCCCTTCTTCTCGATCTTGGCCCACGAGTCGCGCAGGCCTATCGTTCGGTTGAACACCAGTCGTTGCGGCGTCGAATCTTTCGAGTCGACGCAGAAGTAGCCCAGCCGCTCGAACTGGTATCGATTGCCCGGTGACGCATTCGCTAGGCTGGGCTCGACATAACCGTTTATCGTCTCCAGCGAATCCGGGTTTAGAACGCTCATGAATCCCTCGCCCTCAGTGACATCGTCGGGGTTCTCTACAGTAAACAGCCGGTCGTATAATCGCACCTCGGCCTCGATGGCGTTGTCGGCGGTTACCCAGTGTATCGTTCCCTTGACCTTGCGTCCATCCGGCGCGTTCCCGCCGCGTGTCGCCGGATCGTACGTGCAATGCAGCTCGACCACCTCGCCGGTGCGCTCGTCCTTCACCACATCGACGCAGGTGACGAGGTATGCGTATCGCAGCCGCACCTCGCGGCCGGGGGCCAGCCGGTAGAATTTACCCGGCGGGTCCTCGCGGAAGTCGTCGCGCTCAATGTACAGCACGCGCGAGAACGGCACCTTGCGCGTCCCCGCATCGGGGTCTTCGGGATTGTTGACGGCGTCCATCTCCTCGGTCTGTCCATCGGGGTAATTGTCGATAACGACTCGAAGGGGATTCAACACGGCCATGACGCGCGGAGCGCATCGATTCAAGTCCTCCCTGATGCAGTGCTCCAGCAGCGCGATATCGATGGTGCTGTCCGTCTTTGCCACGCCCACGCGCTCGCAGAAATCGCGGATGGACTCAGGCGTGTAGCCGCGCCGCCGCAGACCGGCGATCGTCGGCATGCGGGGATCGTCCCAGCCGTCGACACGTCCCTGCCGGACGAGTTGCAGCAGCATTCTCTTGCTCATCACGGTATACGTCAGGTTGAGGCGGGCGAACTCGATCTGCTGCGGGTGGTGTGTCCCCAGCCGGTCGAGGAACCAGTCGTACAGCGGGCGGTGATCCTCGAACTCCATCGTGCAGATGGAGTGGGTGATCCCTTCGATGGAGTCTTCGATCCCGTGGGCCCAGTCGTACATCGGGTAGACGCACCACCTGTCGCCGGTGCGGTGATGCGATGCGTGCAAGATGCGGTACATCGCCGGGTCGCGCATATTCAGGTTGGGCGATGACATATCGATCTTCGCCCGCAGCACACGGGAGCCGTTCTCGAACTCTCCCGCCCGCATCCGTTCGAACAGGTCGAGGTTTTCTTCAATCGAACGGTCTCGATGGAGGCTCTCCCGGCCGGGTTCGACGAGGGTGCCGCGGTACTCCCTGATCTCCTCCGCGCTGAGGTCGTCGACGTAGGCCTTATCGTCTTTGATCAGCTGCACGGCGTAATCGTACATACGCTCGAAATAATCGGAGGCGTAGAACAGCCGTTCCTCCCAGTCGAAACCGAGCCAGCGCACGTCCTCCAATATCGATTCGATGTACTCCTCTTCTTCCTTGGTCGGATTCGTATCGTCGAATCGTAGATTGCACAGGCCTTTATACTGGGCGGCGATGCCGAAGTTGAGGCAGATCGATTTGGCGTGCCCGATGTGCAAGTAGCCGTTGGGCTCCGGCGGGAACCGCGTGTGTACGCGGCCTTCGTATTTATTGTTCTCGATGTCCCCGTTGATGATATTTCGGATAAAATCGCTAGGGCCTGTTTGATCGGGCGCGGTCATATAATTACTCCATTGACGGTCGATTCCGTTTTTAGACAATCGACTGATTAAAATTACATTTTCCGATTACGCTTGTCAAGGATGGGGTATACGGGTAGTATCTCGTTTTTAGAGAGAGGTGATATGCATGACCTGCTTCTGTATGGGGCGAAGGGCCATTCACCCTTCCTGGATTGCCCGATCAAGTCGGGCAATGACAAAATGGTCTGGGGGATTACAGGGAGTGGATGACGAAATCGATACACTAATAGTTTTCCGACGGTGTTGCTTGCTCGGAAGGACATAATCGGCGATATCATGCCGTCTTTACCAATGCATGTGTTTTCGTTTAATATTATATGGGCTCACGTTTTATGAAAGGAGGCCATTATGGCGCGAGACATCTTCATCTTTAACCCTGGCCCGGCGGTGTTGCCGGAGCCCGTACTGGAAAGCACGAGCAAGGCGGTATTGGATTTTGCCTGTACCGGGATGTCTATCATGGAGGTCAGTCATCGGTCAAAGGAATTCGATGCGCTGGTCGAGGATACCGAGGCAAGACTTAAAAAAATCATGGGCATCTCCGATGACTATAAGGTATTATTCCTCCAGGGCGGAGCGAGCACACAGTTCGCTATGGTTCCGATAAACCTGCTGGGGGCCGGGCAGACGGCTGACTATATCGACACGGGGAGCTGGTCGTCCAAGGCTATCAAGGAAGCTAAGAAGCTTGGCACGGTCAACATCGCCGCGTCTACCAAGGAACAGAAATACACTCGGATACCGGATGCGTCCGAGATCAAGCTGACGCCGGGTGCCGCATACTGCCATATAACTTCGAACAATACTATCTACGGTACCCAGTGGCAGACCTTCCCGAAAACAGGTGACGTTCCTCTGATCGCGGATATGTCATCCGACATCCTCTCGCTAAAGGTCGATGTTTCCGATTTCGGCATCATCTATGCCGGTGCGCAGAAGAATATTGGGCCGGCGGGCGTGACCGTGGTGATCATACGTAAGGATCTGGCAGGTAAGGCTCCGGAGAATACGCCTACCATTCTCGACTATGTCCCCCATATCGAAAACAACTCCATGTACAACACCTGCCCGGTAACTTCGATTTTCGTAGTGCACGAAGTGCTGCAGTGGATCGATGACCAGGGCGGTGTCGCCGGTATCGAAAAGAATAATGACCAGAAGGCAAAGCTCATCTACGATATCCTGGACGGAGGCGACTTCTACAAGGGGCACGCGGAGAAGAATTCGAGATCGAAGATGAACATCACTTTCCGTCTTCCCTCCGAGGAACTGGAGGCTAAATTCGCCGCCGAGTCATCCAAGATCGGGCTTAAAGGTCTCAAAGGCCATCGCTCCGTGGGCGGTATCCGCGCATCTATGTACAACGCGCTGCCGACGGAGGGGGCACGGAGGCTCGCCGACTTCATGAAGGAGTTCGAAAAGAACAACGGGTAAACGGTAACATTCGGAAATCATGTGTAGGGGCGACCGGCCGGTCGCCCCTACGTTTGTTTATAACATGTCGATATTGAATCGCTGCGAATAGACTGTTTGACGCTGTGGTGCTAGAATAGGTTTCGATCAGCTGTATCGATGGTGGTAATATGAGTAACGAGAACGTCAGGGTGCGCTACGCCCCCAGCCCCACCGGCATCCCCCACGTCGGCAACATACGAACCGCCCTGTTCAACTGGCTGTTCGCCAGGCACAGCGGTGGCAAGTTCATCGTGCGCATCGAGGACACAGACCAATCGCGCAAGGTCGATGGAGCAGTCGAAGCGATACTTGACAGCCTGCGCTGGCTGGGCATGGACTGGGATGAGGGGCCGGAGGCCGGCGGCGACTTCGGGCCGTACTTCCAATCGCAGCGCCTCGACATGTATCGAAAGTACGCGCAGCAACTGATCGATGGCGGGCATGCCTACAGGTGTTACTGCTCGTCGGAGCGTCTCGAACGCATGCGCGCCGGGATGGCCGAGCGCAAGGAGTCGATGCGCAGCTACGACCGCCACTGCCGCAATCTGTCCGATGAGGAACGCGCCGCGTACGAATCGCAGAGCCTAACACCCGTCGTGCGCTTCAAGGTGCCGCTCGAAGGCCGGACGACGTTCCACGATATCATCCGAGGTGACATAACATTCGACAACGGCGAGCTCGACGACCTGGTTCTGCTGAAATCGGATGGCTTTCCGACGTATCATCTGGCCAACATCGTCGATGACCATTTCATGGAGATCAACCACATCATGCGCGCCGACGAGTGGCTGTCGTCCACGCCGCGGCACGTGCTGCTGTACGCGGCGTTTGGGTGGGAGCCGCCGGTCTACGCCCACCTGCCGATGATCCTTGGCCTGGACAAATCGAAGCTGAGCAAGCGCCACGGCGCTACATCGCTCGTCGAGTACTGCGACATGGGTTACCTGCCGGAGGCGATGCTCAACTTCCTGGCGCTTTTGGGCTGGGCGCTGGATGACAAGACCGAGATCATGAGCCGCGACGAGCTGATAAAGTATTTCTCCGTCGACCGGGTGTCGAAGACCGCCGCCGTGTTCAGCCAAGAGAAGCTCGGCTGGATGAACGGCGTGTACATACGCGAGCTGAGCATCGACGATTTTGTCGATAGGGCGATGCCGTTCCTGGAGCGCGACCTGCCGCCCTCTGCGCCGCGCCCGATAGATCGCGATTACGTCGCGCGCATAGCGCCGCTCATACAGGAGCGCGTGAAGGTATTCGGCGACGTACCGGCCAGCGGCGATATGCAGGCCGTCGAGGGCATCGCTACGCAGACCAAGTATTTTTTCGTCGATGATATCGAGTACGACGCCGGTTCGCTGCTGGTGAAAAAAATCGATAAGGGTACGGCGATATCGTCGCTCAAGGCGGTCGTAGATCGTTTACAGGAATGCGCTTTCGATCACGAGTCCCTTGAAAGCGCGCTTAGGGCGTTGGCCGATGAACTGGGCATGAAGCCCGGCGTGCTGTTCGGGCCGATACGTATCGCTGTTACCGGGCGCGCCGCCGCGCCGCCGCTGTTCCAGACGATGGAAGTGCTGGGCAGGGATCGTTGTCTTAAGCGCGTATCGGCGGCTGTCGATAAGCTATCGAGCCTTTGACATCGAAAATGAACTGTTTTAAGCTATTATTCAGGTGATAATATGGAATGTAAATTCTGTTTGTACTTCCAGCCTGACGGCGGTTGCAAGATGCACGGCACGCCGACCCCCGAGGAGCTCGTAAAAGGGTGTGAATCGTATGTCGATCAGCCGTTCGGTCTCAGTAGCGCCACCGGGTGCTGCGGCCTGGCCGGGATGCCGCTCGGCAACGATGAGCCGGTGTGCGAGGTCGATTAAGCGAGTGCGGGGCGGGTGGTGGTCGATGGATTACTGCGGCGTCTACAATATGCCGTCGGAGCCCCGCTAGTTAAGGAAAAAAGACGATAAGTAAGCTTTACCAATCGTGGCTTCTTCCTGTATAATAGGCACGCGTTGGGGAATCGTCTAGTGGTAGGACAGCAGACTCTGGATCTGCGGGCCCAGGTTCGAATCCTGGTTCCCCAGCCAAATTTTTTAGGGGGCGGTCATGGGTGCTGCTAAGGTGATCGTCGCTGTTGTAGGTGTACTGATTATCCTCGGTGCGCTTCCACTACTGTTCGGTGGCGGCGCTTTGATGTGGGCTCATTATGCGCTTACCGACGATGCGGGCTTCCTCACAACCGGCACGGTCGATATCGACCGCGACTCTTACGCCATCGTTTCCACGCCTGCCGATATAGAGATCGATCCGTCGGGAATGTTTTGGTCGAGCGAGCTGGTGACATTGAAGGTTGAGGGCTCAAGCGCCGATCCATCCAAGGACATCTTCATCGGCATCGCCTCTGAATCCGACCTGGATGCATATCTCGAAGACGTTAAGTACGATGAAATAGACACCTTTGTCCTGGTCTCCCGGGATATCTCCTACACGACAAATTACGGCAATTCCTCCCCGTCGTCCCCGGCCTCACAATCTTTCTGGACGGCCTTTGCCTATGGAAACGGAACCCAGGCGCTGGAGTGGGATATCGAATCCGGCACGTATTCGCTGGTGCTGATGAACGCCGATGGCTCCGGCGATGTCGATATGGAAGTCGTGTTCGGGTTGAAGGTGCCGTTTATTTTCGGCATCGGCATCGGGCTGCTGTTAGGCGGGCTGTTCCTGCTGGCGCTGGGGATTGTGATGGTCGTCCTGTCACTGCGCCGCCCCGCCGAGCCGCGGACGCCGCAAACTCCCACCCCGAAGCATATACTCACTGAGGTTTGAGCGGGGACTTTAGATTTGGTTATTCCATCACTCGCTTCGGTCGCGGATTTGGGGTAACGCTCGCTAGCCGTCCCCGCTTGGTGACGGGTTTGTCGTCCACCTCGTGCAGGTCGGTGGTGAAGCCGATGGGGCTGGCCCCTGTGTTTAGTGTTTGATTTATTGAAAAGAGTGGATTGGTAAAAATGACGGGAGATAAAACCTCAAAGAATTCTAAAGACGAACCTGAGGAACAGCCGCAGGCGCCTTTTGAATTTAAGACCAGCAAGGAAGTGATTTTCCTTAAAGAAGTAGTTGAACGCAGTCTGCCTCCTAATACAAGATTCCTGACTACTATTCCATATAAGAACCTGACGGTTTTTGTAATAGCTACCGATTCCAAGATGATAATGGTCGATGACGGGTTCCTGCCTCTAGGTGTAGTAGTACTGAATGTAGGTAAGCCTAAGGGTTTCTTGCTTACACGGGAGGAGTACGAGGTGCCTTGGGAATTTTCAGGCAGTGAACCTTATGAGAGGTACGGCATATCCGACAACTACAGGATGTCGGAATTAAACGGATTGAGATTGATCGGAGTAGGACAACCATACAGAGGCCCGATGTTGACCGGCCACGGAGATGCTAACAGCGATATTCATTCTATTGAAGGTGTGCCGGTGTCGGAATTAATCAACTACCTGACAGGGGTAATTGTGAAAAGGTACGGCCTTGTATTGCGGAAGGTATTAGCAACAAGCTGTAATTCCAAGACCGGGGCACTGGAAGGGGTAAATATACCTGTTTTTTATGCACTGGAAGATGTAAGGCCTTTCTCTAATTTGGATAAGAGGACGAGCGCAAGAGGAAGTGGGCCGGTTGATCTTTTTGTAACTTGGGGCGATAGATGGATGGCCAAGTTCCCGGGCCGCGAACCGGTTGTATATCGGCCAAAGGCTGAAGATGTTGCCGCTCATCCGCCGCTGACAAGAGAAGAAATAAGGTATTTGTTACAAAAGAATGCCGAGGAAACAGAGAAGGCGCGGGCTGAAGAGGTTTTGAAGTCGGTAGAAGAATCTCAGAAAGTGCGGAAATCCAGGGTTATCGCGGATTATTTAGCGCTGGTGAAAGCAAGCTTTGTGTCTTTGGGGCAGAGGGTCGCGCGGAGGTCTCAGGAGACTGATTCCTCTGTGCCCCCGTATACGACATATGAAGTTCCAGAGTCGATCGATGATAGGCAGAATGTTGAGAACACTATTTACGGGATAGATGGCGATATCGAAGGAGTAATAGCTGCATTTTATGAAGGCGCTCTAACCGAAGAGGAATTTAATAGTTATATGCTGGAGAAGGCAAACAAATTGAGAGAGAAATGGTCTCCTGCTATAGAATCCGCAAAGAGTCATGTCAAAACCAGACAGGATGCGATTAAGATTCTAGACTCCTTATTAGCGGATATGCCGGTAACCCATACTATTATGCCGTTCAGGAGTCTTTTGGAAGGTTGGAGGAAGGAATTGAAGATAATTTGAACACTTCGAGTTCCTTCAAGATTCATTCCCTGAGGCTTGTTGCGCTTAACGTCATTCCGGTCCCGTATCGGCGTACGGGGTAAACTCCAGCCGGAATCCATAGGAACGAACTGGATTCCGTGCTTGACACGGAATGACGGTCGACTCTTATTTCGGTTTCGGCATTCTGTGAAACCGCAACCGCATCAACCCTTTCAAATCCTCGATCACCGTCTTGCGAATGTTGACCGTTGTGCCCGGGTCGTCGATCCAGCGCACCGGTACCTCGGCGATGCGGTAGCCGTTCTTGGCGGCCAGAATGAGCAGCTCGGTATCGAAGAACCATTCGTTGTTCTGGATCAGCGGCACCATCTGCCGGACGGCCTTCGACGAGATCGCCTTGAATCCGCACTGGGCGTCGGAGAATCCGGTGAAGAACATCGATTTGATCAAGAGGTTGTAGCCGCGCGAGGTCAGTTCTCGCTTGAAGCATCGCTCGACCTGCGAGCCGCGCATGAGACGCGAGCCGATGGCGATGTCGCTTCCGTTATCGATGGCTGCGATGAGCCTTGGGAAGGCCTCAAGCCCGGTCGAAAGGTCGACGTCCATGTAGCTTACGATGTCGGCGTCGCTCTCAAGCCATGCCTTGCGCAGCGCCCGCCCGCGTCCTTTCAGATCGAGGTGTATCGCCCGCACGTCATCGAACTTGTGAGCCAGCGATTGCGCTGTTTTCCACGTCTTATCCGTCGAGGCGTTATCGGCTATAACGATATGCCAGTCGCGGTCGAGTTTGTGCGAGAGGTAATCGCGCAGCGCGACGATGCTCCGGTCTAGAGCCTCCTCTTCGTTGTAGACGGGGATAACTATAGCTACGGTCGTCATGACAGTCCTTACATCGTCATTACCCATCAAGCCGGGTAATCCAGCGTCGCTTCTGTCATTGCGGGCGTAGCGAAGCAATCTCTTTTGGTTTCTCTATGATAAATGTCGGGATTGCTTCGTCGCTTATAGCTCCTCGCAATGACATTATTGCTGGTGTCGGCTACTTGAATCTAAGCCCCCTCTTTGATAAAAAGGGGGTTAGGGGAGTTCGATTAACCTTAGTGCTTGAAGTGGCGCATGCCGGTGAACACCATCGCCATATTGTATTTATCGGCAGCCTCGATCGCCTCTTTGTCACGCATCGATCCGCCCGGCTCTATGATTGCGGTAACGCCAGCCTCGCCGACAGCCTCCACGCCATCGGGGAACGGGAAGAAGGCGTCGGAGCCGAGGACGCTGCCCTTCACGTGGTCGCCTGCCTTTTTGATGGCGATACCTACGCTGTCGACGCGGCTGGGCTGTCCGGCCCCCATGCCGAGAAGCTCGTCGTTCTTGACCAGCACGATGGCGTTGGATTTCACGTGCTTCACGGCGCGCCATGCGAACAGCAGGTCTTGTATCTCTTCGGGCGTCGGCTCGCGCTTCGTCACCGTCTGCATCGGCACCTCGTCGGCGGTGAAGTCAGCGGTTTGCACGATGAAGCCGCCGCTCACGCGCCGTATGTCCAGGCTGGCTGTACGTTTAGGCGGTATATCTTCTATAGTGAGGATTCTCAAGTTGCGTTTCTTCAGCATTTCGAGGGCTTCTTTGCGGTAGCCGGGCGCGATCATGGCATCGAAGTGCGTTTTGCATATTTCTTCCGCTGCCTCTTCGTCGATACTTCTATTGGAAGCTACTACGCCGCCGAACGCTGAAACAGGATCGCCGGACAGCGCCCTGCGATAGGCCTCGGCGAGACTTCTGTGCGAGGCGAGGCCGCATGGGTTGGTGTGCTTGATTATGGCGATGGTCGGGGCGGAGAAGTCACACGCCGCGTGTATCGCGCCGTCCATATCGATGATGTTGTTGTATGAGAGCGGCTTGCCGGAGAGTTGCACGGCGTTGGCTATGCCCGGCTCGTCCTTGCCGATGACGTCTTCTTTGTAGAACGCCGCATTCTGGTGCGGGTTCTCGCCGTAGCTCAGATCGAGAAGCTTGCGCATCGAAATGCTAATCTCGGCGGGGAACGTCTCAGCCTCCGGCCTCAGGTATTGCGATATCGCCGTGTCGTACATCGCCGTGTGCTGGAACGCCTTTTGCGCCAGCCTTTTCCGTTCTTCCACATCGATGCCGCCCGTGCGCAGCATCTCGATCACCGGCATGTAGTCTGCGGGATCGACTATCACCGTCACGGACGGGAAGTTCTTGGCGGACGCGTGTATCATCGTCGGCCCGCCGATATCGATGTTCTCCAAGGCTTCGGTCAGCGTAACGCCTTCCTTCGATACCGTCTGCACGAAGGGGTACAGGTTAACGATCACCATATCGATGGGCGTGATGCCCTTCTCCTCAAGCTGCGACATGTGCGCCTCGATATCCCTTCTGGCGAGTATGCCGCCGTGCACCATCGGGTGTAGCGTCTTCACCCGCCCGTCGAGTATCTCGGGGAAGTCGGTTATCTCGCTGACGCCCCTTACCGGCACTCCGGCCTGTTCGAGGGCCTTCTTGGTGCCCCCCGTGCTGAAAATGTCAATATCAAGTTCGCTCAGCCCCCTGGCGAAATCCACAAGACCGCTCTTATCCGATACACTTAAGATTGCGCGCAATGGCTCCTCCTAGATGAATGTAACACGTTCGTCGGGCGATCCGGCTTCGGTTATCTCGCCGATGACCATGCCGCCGGACAATTCGCCGAGCAGGGCATCCGTGTCCGCGGGGCCGCACACGACGATCATGCCGATGCCCATGTTGAATACCTTATACATCTCATCCTCGGCGACGTTGCCTTCCTGTTGGATGAGCTTAAAAATAGCGGGGATTTCCCATGAAGATTTATCGATCCTGGCCGCTGCGTTTACGGGCAGCGTCCGCGGCTGGTTGCCGGGAATGCCGCCGCCAGTGATGTGTGCCAGTCCCTTGATCTTGGGAAGCGCGGGGTTTATATCGTTGAAATAACAGCGATGCGGTTCGAGGAGCGCCTCGCCCAGCGTTCGTCCCAGATCGAGGTATCCCTGCCGGAGTCGCGAAGGGTCGCTGTCGGTTTCGAACACTCTGCGCACGAGCGAGTAGCCGTTGGTGTGCAGCCCGCTCGATGGCAGACCGATCAGCGCGTCGCCCGCCATGATCGATTTCCCGTCGAGGATATTCGACCGCTCCACCGCGCCGACAATGAATCCGACAAGGTCGTATTCGCCCGCCGGATAGACGCCCGGCATCTCGGCGGTCTCGCCGCCGATGAGGGCGCAGCCTATATCGCGACAAGCGTCGGCCATGCCCTTGACCACGCCGGCGATAACATCGGGGTCGATCTTCGCCATGGCGATATAGTCCTGGAAAAATAGTGGCGAGGCGCCGCAGCAGAGGATATCGTTGACGCAGTGGTTCACCAAGTCGGCGCCGATGCCTTCGTGCTTGCCGATGGCGCAGGCGAGCTTTATCTTGGTGCCGACGCCGTCGGTGCTGGAAATGAGAATGGGTTCGCTGAACCCCTTCATCTCGTACAGACCGCCGAAGAAGCCGACATCGCTGACGACGCCCGAGGTGAACGTGCTCCTCGCATGATCCCGAACGACTTCCTTGAGTCTATCGTTCGCGTCGATGTCCACGCCGGCATCGCGGTAGGTATGTTGCTTCGGCTGTTTGTCGGATCTGTCCAACCGTTACCCTTTAGTCATCTCTAGGGATAGAGTATTCATGTCCAATTGCACCGGAACGGGATATTCGCCGGTGAAGCAGGCGAGGCAAAAGTACTCACGGGGTAGGTCGACCGCCTCTACGAGCGCATCTACGGTAAGGAAGCCCAGGCTGTCGGCGCCGATGGCCTCGGTGAT
>JAYEHL010000029.1:0-5133 GCA_034659515.1 Chloroflexota bacterium
GATTTTCTGTAGTTCTCGCCATAACGCTTGGCGATTACTTTTTCTGAGGCCTTATCTACAATCAGGTCCGCCATGACAGGGCTTTCCTTATCATAGAAGGCCTTCCATTGGTTTTTGGTGTTATGGACCTGATCTTTGGAAATGCCGGTCAGGTTCTCACATGCTTTATTCCAGTGAGTGACAATGTGCTCTTTGTTGATCACGAAAGTCGGTATCGTGCTTTCCTCGATAATCTGTGATAGCCTTTGCTCACTCTCCCGCAGCGCCTCCTTCGCACGCTTGCGCTCGATAGCTTCGCCCAGCCGCCCTGTGATGGTCTCAGTGAGGTGTCTCTCCTCCTCCAGGAAGGGTCCCTCTGCTGCCTCCGGCCTCTCTTTAAGGTAGCATATCTCCACCGTGCCCACGCGCTCGCCGTGGGCGTTGATGTCCTGTGCCTGTATCCATTCGGTCTTCTTGAAGTTCTCGGTCTTGTATCTCTTGCCCTCTATCGTTATACGGGCGCAGGTGATATCGGGGTATTGATACGCCGGTGGTATGAGCTCAAGTATCCCCTGGAAGAGTTCCTCCGGTGAGGCATCCTGCCGGGCCAGCACGTTGGAGATGCCGTACAGACAAGCCAGTTCCTTGGCGCGATAGTTGACTTCGCGCAGGAGCCTTTCTTTCTCCTCCTCCGCCAGCTTGCGCTCGGTGATGTCCTGCACTCCGGCGATAGCGCCAATATATTTATCGTCTTCGCTCTTAACCGGCGATGTCGACAGCCTTGCGTAAAGGATCGAGCCATCTTTTTTGACGAACTCGAAATCGTGCTGTTCGCTTCTGCTCCTTCCTCGGCGCTCTAATAAATCTTTGGCTCTTTGTATGCCGGCTTCATCCATATATGTGAAGAGATGTTTGTCGAGCATTTCCTCCGGTGTGTAGCCCAGCATTTGCGCCATGCTTGGATTTGCAAATGTAGTAAATCCGTCTGCATCGATCTGCCAGATACCTTCATTTAAGTTTTCTAAAATCAGGCGGTGCTTTTCTTCGCTATCCCTTAGCGCACCTTCCATTAATTTGCGCTCTTCTTCGAGATCAATGGTGTGTAGCGCCGATGAGAGGTACTCGGCAATTTCTTTAAAGAAGCTTTGTTCCGCTTCATCGGATGTGAGGTCGGAGGCCAGCGACGCTGTTATTACTCCGTACCCGTTGTTGTATTTGAAGCGGACGCTCATGCACTTCATGCCGTAGTAGAGCATGGAAAGCGGGCATTCACAGCAATTCATCAGCGGATTTTCGGATATCACTACGTCGGACCGATCCAGCGTACTCTGAACACACTTGGGTGGATTGCCGGTTTTGAGACGGTTCAGAATCGATTTGAACTCCTGGCCGACACCTGATTTGACGTGGGTTACTAGATTGTCCGTTTCATCGAACAGTGCGATCCATGCGTTGTGATATTTACGCGTTTCGACAAGCTGATTGCAGGCTTGCTTTAATACTAGATCGACGTTCTTCTTGCTGCTTGAAGATATGTTTGCCTGCCGGATGCTACGAAGCACCGTTTCCAGCTGCCCCGCCTTTTTTTCGGCGAGTTTACGTCTGGTGATGTCTTTGGCGATGACGAATATCTCCGATTTGTCCCTTACAATTGTCGGTACGCCGATCGCCTCTATAAATATCCTGTCTCCATCCTTTGTTATCAGTTCGAATTCACTTTGTTCTGTTACCTCTCCTGCTTTGTGTTTTTCTATTATCGAAGTCATTTGTGGCAGGTAGTCATTGGGCAGCAGCCTCGGGTCGAGGATATTTCCCCCGATAAGTTCTTCTCGAGTATATCCGGTGATTTCCTCAGTTTTCTTGTTTACGAATAGGATTTGGCCGTTGGTGTCGAAAGAAAGTATTGCATTCGGGGCCTTCGTAATTAATATATTCAATCGCTCTTCGTATTCTTGTAGCTCTTGCTCGACGCGTCTTGGTTTAGTGATATCTCGGGCGATCATACCCAAACCGTCGCCTGCTTTAAATGCCTTGATTACCAGGCGGGTTTTCCTCTGTTTTGTTTTGAAGATATGATCATGGCTTATTAAGGTTCTTCCACTCTTCATAACATCGAGGTATTGGTTGTATCTGCCGGATTCTTTGTCTTCGGGGATCAGCTCGGCGATGTTTTTCCCGATCAGGTCTTCCTGTTTGGTTCCCTTTGGGAAGTATTTGAGAGTAGATTCATTCAGGTCGATCAAATTGAGGTTGGAATCCCATAGAGTGAAGGCATCGGAGGATAACTCGATCAAGTATTTCAATTTTTCCATGCGATCAAGCATGGTTTCATCGAGGGTTTGGCTTTTGTTCACCAATTCCTCAAGCATAGCGATACGCTGACGAGCTTCAATCAAATCGCTGATCAATTGGTTTTTGGATTTGTTTTTATCTTTCATTACATAAAACTGGAAATACTGAAAAAATTGAACAAATCAACAATTTACCGAAAGGTACCTGCAAATCTCTAAAATATAGAGATTAAAAGAGGAGAGCCTCTCTCCAATTAAGAAAGGCTCTTAATGTATTTCGGCCCGGCAGTCCAGCAATCCTATATAAAAAAAAGTAGATAGGACCTGTGACTTTGCGTCCCGCGATTACCCGCGGTTTGCCTTTCTCAAAAACCAACATATTGAGAGTATTTAACAAATTATGCTTAATACTAAGCCTGATAATATATATTCAAAAGCCCACAAAGGTCATGTAATTGTATACTTTATTTATTAGGCTGTCAAGATATTCATATAAATTGGCTGAATATTCTCTAATATAGTTCCAATTATGGATTATTATATGTGGTTTGGATTGACAGTTTTTAATAGCTTATGAGTGTCTATATTTACCTTCTTCTCGATCGCTTTTCGCTGAGTCTTTGTTGGCAACATTTCTTAAAATGGACATGAAACCTGTGGGGGTGCCATCGCTGTCGTGCAGCAGCGTGGCGCTTAGATCGACAGTGAGTTTGGCGCCGTCTTTATCCAGCACATCATATTTGATGCTGACATCGTGCCTTTTCTGAAATATCTTCTTGATATCTTTTAATATTCTTGCTCGATCTTTGGACGCCATGAATTCAAGGCCGTTATGACCGATGATCTCCTCTCTTGAATAGCCGGTCATATTGAGAGCAGCGTCATTTACTTCTGTAATATTAGCCTCAAGGTCGGTGGCTACTATGCCTGCCTTCATACATTCGAAAATGAATCGCAGCTTTTCTTCAGATTTTCGCAGCTCCTCCTCCGCGCGTTTGCGCTCGAGGGCTTCCTTTTGTAGTTGCTGGTTAACGGAGGTGAGCTGTATAGTTCGCTGTTCGACCATACGCTCCAGGTGATGGCGGTGCTCATTCAGTTCTTTTTCCATGCGTGTCCGATCGGTGATATCTCTAGCAATTCCGATAAACTCGATGTTACCCTTTATAGCTGCAGGGAATACCATCACCTCTATCGTCAAATGCTTGCCTTGTTTGTTAATTAATTCTATCGCTTGAGGGCCTCCCGGTAGATGCAATTTAATTTTCTCTAAAACCAGGGGAATAGATTCTTCAGATATGAGTCCCATATTGAAGACGTTTTTGCCTATAAACTCCTTTTTCAGATATCCGGTGAGCTCCTCCGACTTCCTGTTTCCATATATCAGCGTTCCGTTGTTATCGTAGATAAAGATTGCGTCCGGAGCATTTTCTACGATGGCCTGCAGTCGCTCTTCTCTTCCTTTCAGAGTTTGCTCCATTATTTTACGGCTGGTAACATCTCTTACTACCCCTATGTATCCTGTAGGATTACCGTCACTGTCATGTAGCATAGCCGAGCTGATTTCGGCGTCGAATTTTTTGCCGTCCGCAGCCCAGAGAGTGTATTCAACTTTGTCCGGTACGATGCCATTATCCATCTCAAGCGATCTATCCTGCTGGAATTTGGACACGTCCTTCAGTGCTATGAACTCAAAGGCGTTTTGCCCGACTATATCTTCCTTGCGCAAATATCCGGCCTTGCGAAGTGTAGCCTTATTTACCTCTACAATATTACCGTCCATATCGGTAACGACAATACTGTCGGATATCGAGTCGATTATGAAGCGCAGTTTTTCCTCAGATTCCCGAAGCGCTTCCTTGGCCTGCTTGTTTTCACTGATATTGAACAGTACACCTCTGAATCCTTTGAGGTTGCCTCTCTTATCGAAGACGCGATTTGTGTGGATTGTTATAGGGAATATAGCGCCATCTTTATTTTGTACTACATATTCTTCGAGACCCAACTCTTCACGCGTTTGCTCTCCGCTTATTAATTTTTGCAGGCTTGTTTGGGCTCGTTCTCTTTGTTCAGGCATAACTATTTCTGTGATGTTGAGGCCTTTCCCGAGGTCTTCATGGGTGTACCCGAACGTCTGTAAAGCTAACCGATTGGCGAGTGTTATATTACCATATACATCTGCCTCGAATATCATTTCCGGCAGGGATTCAAGCAAGCTTTTAAAACCCGGTTTGTTTTGTTTTTTAACTGAGCTTTTGCGCGACTGTGCCATGACCACACCCCCTCATATTGACATAAAAACTATTTGCTATATTTTACTATTTTAAATTCCCATTAGAAATGCCCTGCTTATTATAAACTAATCTAGTTAATGGGGGGCTCTTTACAGTGGACAGTACGTTGATTAATAGGAAATATAGGTATGTTTGGATTTTATGACGTTTATATCGAATTAGAAAGGGCTCCGTATCGCCGGAGCCCTTTCGTATTTCCGATTCGATTGAACCTCTATGTGGATTTTACGTTCGGTGCATCTGGCTTATGGTTAGGTGCTGCAATATGGAGTTATACCCACCCGCGCCACTTCATCGCATCTACCACACGCTCGACTGCCCTGACGTATGCCGCTTGTCTCATGTTGATATTGTATTCTTTGCTGGCATTGAGCACGGAATGGTAGGCGGAGGTCATCTTCTTATCGAGGCGTTCATGGACCGTCTCTTCGTCCCAGTAGTACATGTAGAAATTCTGCACCATCTCGAAGTATGAGACTGTGACTCCGCCTGCATTGCACAGGAAGTCTGGTATTACATGTATGCCTTTCTTATATAGTATTTCGTCCGCTTCAGGTGTGGTAGGGCCGTTG
>JAYEHL010000030.1:0-5128 GCA_034659515.1 Chloroflexota bacterium
CTGTTCGGGCTCTTTGAAAGTAAAGGCACGACGATCCTCGCTACGCGGCGGTCTTGTGAGACCAAGGGGCACTCGGTCTGCCGTGCCTTTATTAATCTTACCACCTTATTTTAAGATACAAGGGGCAGGCCTTGCGCCTGCCCGATAAGAAGGGCGCAGCAAGCAGAGCCCCTACGGTTAACGATATATGGAGAGCGAGGCGACCTCGCCTCTACGGTCGAAGGTGCCTTGACAGCACGCTTAAATTCTCAATAGAATGCTGAGGGCATTAAGGGCAAAAAAGGGATGAAGAAAACAAGGGTTTGCGGGCTTCTCGACATCGAACACCCTATTATTCAGGGCGGCATGACGTGGATCGCCAACGCCGAGCTGGCAGCCGCGGTGTCGCAGGCAGGCGGTCTGGGCACCATCAGCCCCAACGCCGGGATGCGGCTCGAAGACGATGTCGAGGCTAACCTCAGATATCAAATCCGACAGGCGCAGGACCTGACCTCTAGGCCGTTCACCGTCAATATCGTCGTGCTCATTCCGGAGATAGCCGCGCTGATCGATGTGCTGATCGAGGAAGGGGTTAAGGTCGTTACTACCGCCGCGGGCAATCCCAGGCTGCACACGCCGCGAATGAAGGAAGCCGGGCTCAAGGTGCTGCATGTCGTCTCGTCGGTGCGGCAGGCGCAGGTGGCGGAGGAATGCGGCGTGGATGCGGTGATAGCCGAGGGCTTCGAGGCTGGCGGGCACAACGGCTTCGATGAGTTGCCGACGATGGTTCTCGTGCCACAGATCGTCGACGCGGTAAACATACCGGTCATCGCCGCCGGTGGCATCGCCGACGCGCGTGGCTTGGTCGCCGCGTTCGCTCTGGGCGCCGAAGGCGTGCAGATGGGTACCCGCTTCGTGGCGACGACCGAGTGCAACGCCCATCGTAGCTATAAGGATCGCATCGTCGAATCGTCCGATACCGGGACGGTGGTCACCGGTAGGGCGCTCTCGCCCACGCGCACGCTTAAGAACGAGTTCGCGGCGGGGATCGCCGGGATGGACCGTCGCGGCGTAACGGCGGACGAGCTTCTGGCCTACATCGGCATGGGACGGTCGCGCATGGGCCAGATCGACGGCGAGGTCGAAGAGGGCGAGCTTTATGCAGGAGCGATATCGGGCCTGATCGGCGATATCGCTGGTGCGGGCGATATCGTGCGCGGGCTGGTCGAGGGCTATGATGCGATCGTGAGTCGATTGAAATAAAACGATCGATGGAAGATAACATAAATAATCGGGGGAGAATTCTGTGAAAAAGACGAGGATTTGCGAGATATTGGGGATCGAATATCCCATCATCCAGGGGGCGATGGGGCTCATCGCCGGGGCGGAGCTGGCCGCCGCGGTTTCGGAGGCCGGCGGGCTTGGCGTGATCAGTCCCAATGCGGGAGAGCCGGAGTGGAGCAAGGTTGGCGACAACATGCGCAATCAAATTCGCAAAGCAAGGAGCCTGACCGCCAAGCCCTTCGGGATGAACTTCCCGATACACATGATAAAGGACGATCGCACCTTGATCGATATCGCCATCGAAGAGGGGGTGAGTGTCGTCACCACCGGCGCGGGCAGCCCGGCGCTGCATACGCCGTACTTCCACGAGCACGGCATCAAGGTGCTGCACCTGGTGGCGACGGTGAAGCATGCGGCGGGGGCGGAGAAGGCCGGCGTCGATGCCGTCATCGCCGAAGGGTACGAATCGGGCGGCATTAACAGTCCGGATGAGCTGACCACGCTCGTGCTCATCCCGCAGGTCGTCGATGCGGTAAAGATACCGGTGGTGGCCGCCGGAGGCATCGGCGACGGACGGGGCCTCGCTGCCGCGCTGGCGCTGGGTGCTGAGGGCGTTCAGATGGGCACGAGGTTCGTGGCGACGGCCGAATGCCTCGCACACCCGGATTACAAGAAGGCGATAGTCGATGCCGCCGATAACTCTACGGTTATCACCGGACGCGGGCTGATGATGTTCCGCGGCCTGCTGAACGAGTTGACAAGGGACCTGGTGCAGAAGGAGCGGTCCGGTGCGCCGGATGAGGAGCGCTCGGTGAAGATGTTCTCCAAGCTGTCGGAGTCGGCGCTGCTCGGCGGGGACGTCGTTAGCGGCCAAGCGGCGTGCGGCGCGGTCGCGGGCCTCGTGCGCGGGATCGAGAGCGCTGGTGATGTCGTTCGCCGCATGGTCGAGGAGTACGACCGCATAGTGGCGACGTTGTAGTATCGACTTGATCCTAGGCCAAATAGAGCTTTCGCATAAACCGCAATAACCAGTCGATAATCGGCCTGCACAGCTTCATAGCTATAACCGCTATTATCGTGCCTGCCGCCGCGCACGCGAAGCCGCCGAAGATGTCCATGGGGTAGTGGACGCCCACATAGATGCGGCCGAATGATATGACTAGCGCGGGGATGAGTAGTGCATATCCCAGCCTGCGGTTGTACAACCACATGCCGATAGCCAGGGCGAAGGCCGCGGCTGCGGCGTTGGAGGGGAACGACGGGTCGGTGGGGGAGTAGAAGATGAGGTTAACCTGCCCGGGAAACGCCTCGAAAGGCCGCATTCGGTCCGGCAGGATGCCGTTGAGAAGAAAGACGACCAGGTTTGCCAGGCCCATGCTTGCCAGCGAGCACAGCACCCCCCGCTGGTTTCTCTCCCTGCGCTCCGGGTCGCGGCCCGCGAACCATATGATCAGCAAAGAACCGAACATGACCAGCGGTATGAAAACATCGCACGAGAGCACGCGGATTACACTGTCGATCCAGTCCACCCTGCCCGCCAGTCCGTTTATCCAGAAAAATACGGTCTCATCGGCGGAGATCATTTCGATTTACCTCGATTGAAGTTTCGGGAGATGGCGCTCCAGTATGTCATGCGCCGCAGCACATCGATGCCACGCTGGTCGGGGTCGATATAGTCATCGGCATCGTTCATCCGCCGGTTGATTACAGAGGAGATGCCGAGGGTGAACAGGAGGGCGGCGACGACGCTCACTGCGAACCAGAGAAGCTGTGGCGGCGTATCGAACGTCGGCTCGGTAAGATCGAGGCCCGTGAAGCCGTAGAACCACGCAAATGCCCCGGCTATGGCTATGATGCCGAATGCGTAGCACCATCTCCCGTCGCGGAAGAAGGCCATCCCTCTCAGCCTCCAGCGGGCGGCGACCATCTGCAGCAGGCCCGTGACGGCCAGTATGATATAGCCGCAGTACTCGGCGACAAATGTCCATGAACCTACATATCCATCCATAAATATCGTCCCTTAATTATCGATTACGCCGCTTTCCTCACGGCTCTCTTGAATGATGCGCGCGCCGTATTCCATTAATAATTTCACATCCGCCGATGGCTTCTTTATCTCACAATAGGCCTTGAGCGCGTCCAGCGGTTCGATCTCCTCCGGCGAGAATCCCGTCATGCGGGGACGTCGCTCGCGCGATACCTCCCGTGCGATGGCGGCCACGTGATATGCGTCGTGCAGTGCCCTGCGGGTCGCCGCGTCGTCGATGTCCCTGGCCATCCGTTCCGGCAGCGATATCTGCACCCGCACCACGGCATCGCTCACATCGTAACGCCCGATGGCCTTGAGAACCGCTGTGGTGGGATCGCTCTCCTGCTCGCCGATATCGACTTTTATGGTGACGAATCGCCGCGCCTTCACCGGACGAAAATCGAAAGTAATTTTCTTATCCGGATCGATATCGATGATGAAGAAACCCTTCTCGTCGCTCTCCTCGCTGAAATCGATGCGCTGCAGGCTGCCGGGGTAGACCATCGGCGGGTCATCGCCGAGCACCTGTTTCTTATGTATATGTCCCAGGGCCACGTAGTCGAACGCGGGGTTCGCCACATTGCTGTGCAGCAGCGTGTAGTCATGTCCCATTATCATGCCGCGTTCCGAGCCATACTTGGCGTTGGCGAGGGTGACGTGGGCGGCGAGTATCGCCGGTTTGGCAGGGTCGAGGGCTGTGATCTCCCTCTCGAGCAGACCGGTCAGAATAGATTCCAGCCGCCGGTTGATCTCTTCGGCGGTGAGGTTCTTGGTCTCCTCCCGGCTGAGTAGGGCGCTCCGTTTCGCCCACGGCAGCGCCACTATCTGGAGCGGCCCGTTTTTTGTATCGATGCGATAAGTCCCCGGCGCATTGGCTACGGTGACGTTGGGGATCGATAGCGTCTTGAATATCTCAACGGACGTCGCTCGCCCGACGGCATTGGGAAGATCGTGGTTGCCGGTGAGCAGGAACACGGTTACATCGTTCGATGCCAGCCTCCACACGCGGCGGGCGAACTCGCGCTGATGCGTCTGCGACGGCTCGCGGCTTTTATATGCGTCGCCGCAGAAAAGCACCAGATCGACTTGCTCGTTCAGGGCATATTCAACAAGCTCATCGAATACGCCGAGGAAATCGTGGAAGCGGAGCGAAAGGCCGGTATCGGGGTTGATCCCGCCATTGTAGTTCTCAACCCCTAGGTGCAAATCGGCGAAGTGTATGATCCTCATTTTTGCCTTGATGCCTCGATTCGCTCGTATAATCGCTCCCGATCCATCCCTTCGATCGATATTACCTTTGTCCTGCTGGTATGCCCGCGCTCAATCGTGATACCGCTCTTTGCGACATCGAGGACTTTGCTCAAGTAGCTTATGCCTTCCTTGTTGGCCTTGCCCTCCACCGGCGGCGCGGCAATTTTTAATCGCAGTATCCCTTCGGTAAAGCCGAGCACCTCGTTGCGTCTGGCGTTGGGCTGTACCTGGATCGTCAGCGTTGTGCGGCTCATTTTTTGTACTCGTTGCTTGTGATCGATATCCACCGATAGTTCAAACGGCTATCTGTCAGATAGCCGTTTGAGTACCAGTATTTGTTTTTATTAATTAATCGCTAAGCCAGAGCTGCGGTCTTGTCCTTGACGAAGTCGACGATATCCTTCAAAGGAGTTCCCGGTACGAAGACGCCGGTGGCGCCCATCTTCTTGAGCGCATCGAAGTCCTCTTCCCAGATGATTCCGCCCACCAGCAGCATTACATCGCCCTTGCCGGCCTTTTTGAGCGCATCGACGACGAGCCTCACCAACATCAGATAGTTGGCCGACATGATGCTGAGTCCGACTA
>JAYEHL010000031.1:0-5111 GCA_034659515.1 Chloroflexota bacterium
GATAATTTCTTTGCTCTCAAGATCGATTACCGCTATCCCGTCCACTATCGAGTCCAGCAATGCTCTCGTTTTTTCATCCGATATATCGGATGGATTTTCATCGGTGCGGTGTTTTGCGCTCATGTCATCGGCCTCCTCCGTCACCCTTTCGGCTGCGGTGCGCAGGCTTTTCGCATTATTTCCAGCTGTATAGTTGGAGATATCCGCGATATATATAGTCGCTATTCATCTCTGTCTCCATAGGCAAAATCGCAATCCGGCGACTGTATTTCGCGGGTTCTGTTATACATCGAATTTCTTTTGCATAAAAACAAACGCCTCCGGGCAGACTCACCCAAAGGCGCAAAAGCTTAACCGCTACTAGCAGCCCGGCGATCCTAACCCTTATGGCCTTAGACCCGTAGCTTTGCGTCGCCGCCTTTCGGCGGGTTTGCCCGTTTTACCGAATTCAGGTATGCAAAACGATATATAACAGAGACTATTGAATATGTCAAGGTGTTTGCTGGTCTATCTCGCCTGCCGATGACAGTAATTCGATATAATTCGAGTATCTAGGGCTGTTGAGATTAACAGTTTGCGTCGCCATTTTACGACGGTTTACCGGTCCGGTCTGTTTACCGGCGTTATGCACATTTTTGCAGCCTCTATAACCGCCCTGCTGTGCCAGTCGAAAGAAATATCGTTTGAGCGGGCTAACTTCTCTTGCAGACCCCTTTTAATGGCGATGTCGAACAGGCGGTCGATGGCGCGGTTGCCCAACTTTTCGTATATACGCCTCGCAATGTAGCCGCGACGGAGTTCCCCGCCGATCGATTCCTTCCAGATGCTCTCGTATCCTGCAAGCGACTGCTTCGAAACGTCGCCTCTTTCGAATGCCTGGCTGAGCACATCGGCGGCCATTTCCGCGCACAGCATGCCGTAGTACACGCCGCCGCCGGTTGTCGGCTTCACCTGGCCGGCCGCATCGCCGAGCACAATGACCCTCTCGCCGAAGGTGCGCTTCGGGGGCCTGAGCGGAATGCCTCCCGGAACGATATCGGCTTCGCTTGAAGCGATGCGGCCGCGTTCGTACAGGTCGTCGATAAAGGCTCGCAGGTGCTCCCTCGGTCGTCTGCGCGCGAACAGACCCGCCAGCGCCGAGCGATCGCCGGTAGGCACAAACCATGCGAAGAATCCGGGCGCCAGTTTCTGGTCGAAGTATATCTCCATTTCTTCAAGTTCGTTATCGGCTGTAGTGCATACCCATGCCTGCGCCCCGACGATGAAATCTTTCACCCTGCCCAGGCCCAGTTTCAGCGGCAGCCTGGAGTAGAACCCGCTTGCGATTACGGCGGCGCGCGCTTCGTAGGCATCCTTGTATTGCGTCGTTATCCTCACCCTGTCGTCGAGTATTGCGATATCGTTTACCCTGCAAGATGTGAAGTACTCGGCGCCGCAAGATAGGGCTTCGTTGTACAGGTGGCGATCGAATGCGGCGCGGTCGACTATGTAAGCTTGCGGTGAGTTTCGATACAGACGAATGGTTTTCCCGGAGGGGCTGAAAAGCTTGGCGGAGTTCGCTTCGCGCACGACGCAGTCGGTGGGCAAGTCAAATCGCTCGAAGCACTCGACACCTATGATCCCCGTGCACTGTACCGGCTCGCCGATTCGCTCGTGCTCCTCGAATACGGCAACTTTATAGCCGCGGCCAGCCAGCTGTTGCGCCGTATAGCTGCCGCCGGGGCCTGCACCTACTATTAGGACGTCGTATATTTTTGAGGCCATGTCGCTGTGAGCCATTATAGCACAGGCCTTTTTTACGTTGTATCGAATGGTATTGTATGTTAGAATCTGCTAATCCTTCTCTCAATAAAATGTGAGGTGAAGCAGGTGCATAGGCTGTGGACTCCATGGAGGTTGAAATATATTTTGGAAGCAAAGTCGTGCGACAGTAACGGGGAATGCGTGCTTTGCGATAAGCCGCGATGCCCTGTGGAAAAGGATAAGGAGAACTACATCTTATATCGAGGAGAGCATTGCTATATCATGCTCAACCTTTATCCATATACCAACGGGCACATGATGATCGTTCCATACCTCCACGAAGGTGATCTTACGGAGCTGGATGACGATTCGCTGCAAGGTATGAGCGTGCTGATGCGCGCCGCTGTCGCTGCCCTGAGCCGACTCATGCAGCCGACGGGCTTCAACATCGGAATGAACCTGGGCCGTGTAGCCGGAGCCGGTATCGCCGAGCACTTGCACATGCACGTGGTTCCACGTTGGCAGGGTGATACAAACTTCATGTCGGTGCTTGGCGATACGAGGATGATCCCCGAGGATTTGGATATTACGTACGATAAGCTGCGCCCGCTCCTGGCCGAGGAAGTCTCGAAGTAGCGTTTGAATCGGCGCGCTTCTCGGTCAAGTCAGCTGCGATAGATATGGTGGAGAAGGGGAGGTTGTGCTAAAATATCACTTGCGTGTGGTGGGCGTAGCCGAGTGGTTAAGGCGCCAGGTTGTGGCCCTGGAGATCGAGGGTTCAAATCCCTCCGCTCACCCCATATATAAAAGGGTAAAGTCCCGTTTTAGCCACTAAACTTATAGTTATTCTCACTTAGGCATATCTCGGATATCTCTGCAATTTCGACATACCTCCAAGCTGTTCAATCGATTTTCCGGAACCGAACATTTTGCGTAGAAACAACTATACCATCAGCTAGTCGATCAACTGCAAATCCGTTCTGTCTCTGTTCGATATTTACTGTGAGCACACCGTGCCACAAGCGCAACCTCAGCAGGTCCTCGGCAGGCAAACCTCCCCCTCCGGGTCGCCGTTCACCCGCCAGTCGCATATATAGTCTCCATGCGCTACTTCCCCCATAAACTCCGGCACGAGCTTGTCCCAGACGATATCGCCAGGCAGGCCGTCGACAGTCGGCCAATTCCCGTATGTATCATGATACGCATCGAGAGCCACTTGAATGGCGTCTCTATCGATCTCGCACTGCGACTTATATGCAGTGGCCGTTGGTGTAAGTGTCGCCACAGCCGTCGGTGTGGCAGTAACCGTCGGCGCTGGTGTTCCGGTTTCCGTGAAATAAGCCTTTACTATCTTGCCTGAATCCATCCGGATCGCTATGGGATTCTCGCTCCCGTTGCAATCTCCCTCCCAGCGATCGAACTCCCAGCCGGATGCCGGGATGGCAGCTACTGTAATTACTTCTTTATCCTCATAGATCCCTGAAGGTGGAGAAACCATTCCCTGGCCGCTGACGCTGGTATTCAAATGATAGGTCTCCGGCTTACAAGCAATTGTGGAAGTAAGAATGACACTTAGAAGCGCTAAAACAAGTATATTACTTAGTCTCATAATAGGCTCGAGAATATTGATAGTAACTGTTAATATATGGGAAATACTATGTCGTTGATGGAACTTTGTCAATCAGCGTTTTATATTTCAGAATCTGAACCTCGTAATGTAAAATAACAAATGCCCCTATTTTAGACTTGACATGCCACAGTGGCATGCTATAATATCATTACCCAATAAGACATTTTTACATATACCCCCTAAGAGCACATTATAGTTAATTTCCGAGAAAGGCAAACCGCGAGCAATTGCGGGACGCAAAGCCGCAGGTCCATGTAGGATAGACAATCCAAGGATGGCTGGGCTGCCGGAGAGCGGTAAAATGTTTGCGAGCTTTTCTATAAACTGAGAGAGGCTTTTTTATTATACAATAGAGAAATTCAGTTTAAGGACAAAGTGCGTGCAGTTCCAAAGAAGGTGGATTATGAGCGAAGAACAAAAAGTAAATGTCACCAAGGCTAAACTACCAATTAAAACCAAGATTGTAGTGTGGTGGATACTAATAGTAGGCACGGTTGGAACTACTATAGCAACGCTTTGTTTCATGATATGGTGCACAAGTATGCCTGACTCACAATTCACAAATACTTGCTTCTTGCCTGGACTCGTAATAGTTGCTGTAGGTATATTGTATTTACTCCCTAGCGTCTTGTTGCTAAAGAGAAAGAACTGGGCTTGGACATTTGCTATAAGCGTACTAACCCTCGAACTCCTCTTCTTTACCGTATTTTATACAAGTTCTCTTTTTCCCTGTTCATATTGTAGAAGCCCACATTACGAATATACTCCCATTTTCATTATTTACCTTGTGCCACTCATACTCATCATCATCGATAGAAAAAACTACTTCGCAATGGTGCACCAACATGAATTATCTAAAAAGGATATAGAGAGCACGTAAAACGGTGAATACGGCAGCCAAGACATATGGCCGTAATTCTCAAAAACATATCTCAACCTGTATATAAGGGGAATCCATAGGAGGTATTTAATGAAGGGGTTATTGTTTGCAATTTTAACCATCACTCTACTTGTAAGCTCTATAGCTGCGGCAGTTTCTGTTCCTTTGGCAAACCCTCAAAGCGCTGCGGCTGAAGAGCCTGAGTCAGGCGTAATTGTTCTAAATCAGTATACGGAAGCCGAATATACGGGGAACTCATCGATAGATGAAGAAACCGGGCAAACAGTTTACGAATACCGGGCTAACATAAGTTCTGTGCCCCTTTATATGCCCAACCTGGTAACCAGAATTGATTCGTGCTTTTACTGGGACTCGGAGGCAGAAATCTGGCAATCAGATTTTAGAACCAGCGACATTATACGTTTCAAGACCTGAGTTTTATAAGGAGTGATAATAGCTGCTCCTTATTTTGGTGTTGACACGTTACTATTCTACATGATAACATTACCATCCAGTAAGGCAATTCCACAATGCCACATTAAGGTATTTTAGAATCAAGTTCCGAGAAAGGCAAACCGCGAGCAATTGCGGGACGCAAAGCCGCAGGTCCTGGACAGGGGAGGAAGGATGGCTGGGCTGCCGGAGACCGGTTAAGCGTTTGCGAGCTTTTCTCTGATGGAGGAAATCTTTTTTGTTATACAATAGAACAATTTAGTCCAAGGACAAAGTGTGCGCAGTTCCAAAGAAGGTGAATTATGAGTGAAGAACAAAAAGAAAATGCGGTCAAGACTGATCTACCAGTAAAAACCAAAGTTGCAATGTGGTGGTTAATAATAATCGGTATAGCCTTAACATTAT
>JAYEHL010000032.1:0-5076 GCA_034659515.1 Chloroflexota bacterium
GATATCGACATTGGTCATACTGGCCTCCTTATTTCACCGCCACCTTCATATCGAGAAAATTCTTTAGCAAATCCTTGCCCGCGCCTGTCATTCTGGATTCCGGGTGGAACTGAACGCCCTCGGTGGGATACTGGCGGTGCCTTAGACCCATGATGATACCACTGTCCGTCTCGGCTGTCATCTCCAGACAGTCGGGCAGGCCGTCGCGCATGACCGCCAGCGAGTGATAGCGAATCGCCTGGAACGGATTAGACATACCTTCGTAAATACCTTTTCCGTCGTGTTTGATAGCTGATGATTTGCCGTGCATGATCTCGCCCGCGCCCGCAACCGCAGCCCCGTACGCGTAGCCGATACACTGGTGTCCCAGGCACACGCCCAGAATCGGCACGCGCGGCGCGAAGTGTCGAATAACATCGACCGATATCCCCGCATCGAGCGGCGTGCCCGGACCGGGCGAGATGACGATGCGCTCCGGATCGAGTTTTTCAATCGCATCGACGGAGATCTTGTCGTTGCGCACGACTTTCACTTCCTCGCCCAGCTCGCACAGGTACTGGAACAGGTTGTAGGTAAAGCTGTCGTAATTATCTATCAGCAGCAACATATGTTCCCTCCGCAACTTCTATCGCCTTCATCAAGGCCTTCGCCTTGTTCATGCACTCCTGGTGCTCGCGCTCCGGCACGCTGTCGTATACGATGCCCGCGCCGGCCTGCACGTGCGCCGTGCCGTCCTTCATCACGATCGTGCGTATCGTGATGGCCGTGTCGAGGTTGCCGGAGAAGCTGAAATAGCCCACTGCGCCGGCGTAGGGGCCGCGCCTGTCCGGCTCCATCTCGGCGATGATCTCCATGGCGCGTATCTTGGGCGCGCCGGAGACGGTGCCGGCGGGGAAGCAGGCGCGCAGCGCGTCGAACGGCGGGAGGCCGCCGCGCAATCTACCCTGCACGTGCGAGACGAGGTGCATCACGTGCGAATAGCGCTCCACGTCCATGAACTGTGAGACCTCGACGCTGCCCGCCTCGGCGATGCGCCCGATGTCGTTCCTGCCCAGGTCGACCAGCATGATATGCTCGGCCTGCTCCTTGATATCTTCTTTGAGCTCGACCTCGTAGGCGGCGTCCTGCTCCGCGTCGTGGCCGCGGGGCCGCGTCCCGGCGATGGGGTGGGTGGACACGATTCCGTCCTCGACTCGAACCAGCATTTCAGGCGACGTGCCGATTATGTGGCAGCCGTCCAGCTTAAGGTAGTACATGTACGGCGACGGGTTGATGCCGCGCAATGAGCGGTAGATGTCGAACGGTGAGGCAGCCGTCGGTTTGCTCAGACGCTGCGAGAGTACCGCCTGTATGATATCGCCGGCTACGATGTGCTCCTTCGCCTTAGCCACCTTGGCCTCGAAGTCCTCCTTCGAGATGTTCGACGATGCAGGCTGCGGCTCGCGCGGACCCGTCGCACCGTTCATGTCGATCCGCAGCGGGCGGTTGAGCTTGGCCACTAGCGCATCGATGCGCTCCGTAGCTTCTTTATACGCTTTCTCAACATCGCCGTTGTCGAGGCGGGCGTGGCTCACTACCTTTATTTTATGGCTCAGGTGGTCGAAGACCAGCACGGTGTCGGCGAACATGAACACCGATTCCGGCAGACCGAGCGGGTCGGCGTCCGGCGATGGCAGCTCCTCGAAGTGGCGCACCGTCTCGTAGGACAGGTAGCCGACCGCGCCGCCGTGGAACGGGGGCAGGCCGCGTACCGGCACGACCTTGTGTTTGCGCAGCTCCGCTTCGATGGGCACCAGCGGGTCGCCGTCGCCGGAGTCGGATCGTAAAACAAGATACGGGTCGGTACCGATGAAGCTGTAGCGCGCGAGGCGCTCGCCGCCTTCGACGCTTTCGAGCAGGAAGGCGTAATCGCCGTCGGCGATCTTGAGGAACGCCGATACGGGCGTCTCCAGGTCGGCGACGATCTCGCGGTATACCGGCACCAGGTTGCCGTGCTTACTCAGTTCTTTGACCTCGTTCAATGTCGGGTAGTACATCTTCCGCCTCCATCACATTTGTCATTGTCCGACTTGATCGGACAATCCATTGGGCGAGGTAACCTCGCCCTTACATCTACATGTCATTGCGAGCCCTTCCGGAGAAGGGCGAAGCAATCTCACTCGATTCATATAGCGTTACAAATGTCGAGATTGCCACGTCGCCTCCGGCTCCTCGCAATGACATTAAAGGTTCGTTTATACAAAACAAAAAACCTTCGTCCAAGGGACGAAGGTTAAACTTCGCGGTGCCACCCTAATTCCCCGAAAAACGGGGCGGCTCTGTCAGGTACGGCCTCAAACTATCTCGGCGATACCCCGGGCTGTGATAACGGTGCCCTCTCCGTCAAAGCCTACTCTCGCAAAATCGATTTCGGTTTGCAGCTCCCAAGTCCATTCGGCCTCTGCGCTGGTGCCGGGCTCTCACCTGCCCCGGCTCTCTGTGACCCCGCTTTTAGGCGTACTAGTCTTGTTCAAAGCTTTTCAGTTATTAAGTTTTAACAAGGTAACATAAACTGTTGGTCGTGTCAAGTTTTATTAAAGGATTTAACTTTACAATTGCAATATACTAGCTAATCCTCAACTGTGACGGTGATCCAGCCAGATGTATTGAAAGTTTGTTCTAACTCGCTATTTAGCAATAGGAAATAGGTTCCTGGCTCAAGCTCATTGGTGGTCTTAATAATCAGGGTTGTATTGTATATCGTCTTCGGAAATACGGTTAGACTGGAAGGTGAAATAGAGAGTGACATTCCTTTGGGCAATGGCAATGTATTTGTACTGTATATATCGTCCACTAAGTATACCGTATGACTCAGTGTCTTTGGCTTGAGTCCGGGCAGGTCTTTGTCCGCTTGTAGGGTTATCTCTAAGTTCTTAGATTCTCCCCGTTTAACGGTTATGCTATTATCTAAGGTGATTCGTGACAAGTATAACGAGCCGGTACCCGGTACATATCCCAGAATCCCGTTTTCATCAAGGTCTAGTGGTATTATCCAGCTGTCTTCTTCGTCGCCTTTCACGGCCTTGGCTTCAATGACGTTTTGGCCGACTGATAATTGAACTGCGTCGTGGAAGGTGCCGTCAGCACTCACTGTGACAGGTTGGTTGTTGATTGTAACTGTGGCGTCGGGGGCTGTTACCACTCCATATATGGGCAGTGGTGTTTTAGTATAATCGATTCCGTAGCTCCCGTTTTCTTGGATGGTTATAGCAAGCGGTATTTCACAATGATACACCTTGATGGAATCTGAGGCTTTCTTCGAACTAAGGGTCGCAGATACTTCTATAGTGTTTTCGCCTTCGGTAAGCTCCACATAGCCGCTGAAGCCGCCATCTTTGTCTATGGGGACTGTTATGCTGTCTCCGCTGGGAGAATTGTTGACCTTGAAGTAATTGTGTATTACAACTATAGCAGAAGGGTCTGATACCATTCCTGTAATATTCAGTAAATTGTTTTTGCATACAGTGCTGTCTGCTGGGTAAGTAATAGTGATGGATAGGTTGCTACTGGAGTAGTTGCAGCCAGTGCTAAAGCAAACTATCGATAAGAAAACCAAACTAACTGATAGAATTAGAAATCTACTCATGTCCAAACCATCCAGGTCTATGTTAAATTTTTATAAAAGGTTGTGATTAAGATGGGTATCTGAGATATACATATCTGTATATCTCAGATACAAACCGTTTTTCAATAGCCTACAAATCAATGCATTAGTTTGCTGTTCGAAGCCTTACTTTGCTTGATGAGTAGATATCAACACCTAAGTCAGTGAGTGGGAATGATGTACTCACGTGAGCTCCCCAATCAATATTGAGATTTTGTCCAAACGCTCGGCAATACATATCACAGAAGGTGGTATCTCCAGGTACATCGTTATTGTCCGTAATACGTTTTCCTTCTAGTGCACAAACGGTCCTGAGATTTCTGAATGTACTACAGTAGCCATATGTTTGAAGGGTAGATCCCTGTCCGGTTGTTGTATTGAATAGCTGAACGATCCAACCTTCGTCTGGAATCCAGGGGTCATCTACATACCACATATTACCATGAATGGTATTACCTGTATTCGCATTTACTGAAGTTGCCCTAAACCAATTGTCGTCATCTTGATAGTACCAAGCTGCTCCGGTCCATCTGTGGCTTCCTTTCTGATTCCATTCCAGAACAGGTTGTAAAAGAAATGTTCTAAGAGTAGGTTGGATTCCGTTAAAAAGGAAGCAAGTGGCATCGCCCCCTGCATCGGGAGGGCTACTTGGAACTGTCCATTTTGCAACGAATGTAGTCAGATAGCTAAATTGATTTTTAGAATGTGAGTCTTCTATCCAATCTAAAGTGGCTGGGAAATCTTGTCTCACTTTGCTATTTTGGTCTACTATTGTGAGTAAGCAGTTATTACGGCTATTATTATCATATACGTTAGTCACATTATCGTCATGCACAATGCATGTTCCGCTAGGTACTTGATGTACTCGAGTAGCTGGTGCGTAACCTGAAGGTGTAGTTACTAAGCCTGCCTCCGAGTCTTTCGCAGATAGTATATGCTTTTTGTCAGGGCCATATATTTCTGTTACTCTATTGTCTCTGTGGTAGATTGTCGAATTAACCGGGATGCTGTAACCGTCGTTTGATGCTCTGTCTACGCTTAAAGGCTTGGAAAGCTGAACATATTCTTGTATTTCCCCTTGTGCTGCAACTGGGCTAACCATTGCTGTAACAAGGCAGATGGCTAGTAAAATAGAGAACGCTATTAACCTTTTCACTTTTTCTACCCTCCTTTTTCTTGTGACGTTGTGCATTATTTATATCGACGTCATATATCCTCAGTACCTCCTTTCATTTACTGTTATCCTTTTAAATCTGGAAAAATCATAAAACGGCATAATGTGTTTGAGCATGTCTTGTAACTAGGAGTACTTCGGTTTTCGGCATTCTGTCTATAAAGTTTAAATTTCTAACGTGAACTGGTAGATTTATATCGACTCGTTATGACCTGCAACTCTCACATATTCTAGCATAATAGAAAACCCGTATTGTCAT
>JAYEHL010000033.1:0-5071 GCA_034659515.1 Chloroflexota bacterium
CGTGCAATGGCTGTGATATTGAAATACTGGCCGCGCTTACTCCACGGTACGACCTGGAGCGCTTCGGAATCGTGCTCGTTGGCTCGCCGCGGCACGCGGATGTGCTGTTGGTGACGGGGGCAGTGACGCGGCAAATGGAACCAAGACTCAAGCGCATATATGCACAAACGCCCGACCCCAAGGTCGTGATCGTAGTTGGCTGCTGTGGAACAGAGGGAGGAGTATTCCACGAATCCTATAACCTGGTGGGGCCGGTAGACCAGATCATACCGGTAGATGTCTATGTGCCTGGCTGCCCCCCCCGGCCGGAGGCCATTATCGAAGGGGTGGTCAAAGCCTGGCTGAAGCTAGAAAAGGCCGCTGCACAGAAGGTAACATAATGGAGATACTGAGTCCGGAAGAAATTGTCGAGAGCTTTAAGAGCGCCCTGGGCGGCAGCCTTGTCGATTCAAGGGTCTACCAGAAGGAGGTTGGGCTCAAGAAAAACCTCTTCACAACTATCTGGCTGTATGTGCAGAAAGAGGCTTTCAGAAAAGCCGTGAAACATATCTGCGAGCTGCAGGAACATCCTCATCTCACTGTGATATCGCCATCCGACCGTGGCGATAGTGTTGAGCTGATATACCATTTCACAATATATTACGGACAGCACCTCAAGGAGATATCACTGGGGCTGAGCGTAGCTTTACCCAAAGACGACCTGAAGATAGCAACTATTACGGATATTATCCCCGGTGCCATATTTACCGAGCGTGAAATCCAGGAGATGATGGGAGTAGAGGTGCTGGGCATTCCCGACAAGAGGAGATTATTCCTGCCCGAAGATTTCCCCGAGGGAATTCATCCGTGGAGAAAGGATGAACCAGGGCTACAGGACATGCTGCGGGTGCTGCCAGGCCGGCAAGGAATACAAAATGAGTGAGATAGAAACGAAGACCAGCTATACAATCCCCGTCGGGCCGGTTCACCCTGCGCTGCATGAAAATATCCGGCTTGACCTCACCGTCGACGGTGAAGAAATCATCGACGTGGACGTCGTTGTAGGCCAGGCCCACCGCGGTATCGAATGGATTGGCATGAACAGGAACAATGCTGTTCAGAGCATATACCTGGCTGAGCGAGTATGCGGTATATGCTCTACAAGCCATCCCCTCGCCTTCATAATGGCGGTGGAACATGCCGCGGGCATAGAGGTTCCCAGGAGGGCAGACTACATCCGCGTAATTGTGGCTGAGATGGAAAGGATACATTCACACCTGCTGTGGGCAGGAGTAGCTGCTCACGAGATAGGATTTGACTCGGTATTCTACCTTGTGTGGCGCGTCAGAGAAGAGATAATGGACCTGATGGAGTATATAGGGGGAAACCGCAATTCGAAGGCCATGCTCCAGATCGGGGGCGTGAGAAGAGACATTACAGAAGAACAATTTCCCAGAATCAGAAAATCCCTGGACTATTACAAGTCTGTATTCAGCCAGCTTAAGACCGTATTCCTGGATGATGTAACTGTCAGGATGCGTACCAGGAATGTCGGCATCCTCACGAAAGAAGATGCATTGAAATTCTCAGTGGCCGGGCCCACTGCCAGGGCCAGTGGTGTCCCCAAGGATGTAAGACAGGACCAGGCCTACGCAGCATATGCCGACCTGGATATCAAAGCAATCACCCCGGATGTGCTCACCGGGACGGTAGTGGGAGATGTGTATGACCGAATCATCGTCCGCTTATTAGAGGTCAAGCAATCCGTCGAAATCATAGAGCGCTGCCTCGCCGAGATGCCTCCCGGCGAGATACTGGCAGAACCCAAGATAGCAAAGCTCCTGGCCACGCTGAAGAAAGCTGAGGGCGAGGGCGTCGGGCGGCATGAAGCGCCGCGGGGAGAATGTTTCCATTACGTTCGCCTCGAGGCCGGCCAAGACCCACTGGCCGCCTGGAAGATAAGGGCACCCACATACGCAAACCTCACGCCGATGTCAATAATGCTCAAGGGTGGGCAAATTGCGGATGTTCCCATAGCCTTTGCCTCCATCGATCCCTGTATATCGTGTACTAATAGAGCCATTGTGGCAGACCTGAAAACGAAGAGAGGGTTTTCTCTCAGCGATGAGGACTTGCATAAGCTCTCCGTCGAAAAAACGAGGAGGTTGAAAACTCAACTTGATCACTAATAGCGCATCAGGCATCGCCGCACTGGTCCTTGGCCCGGTCGTTGTGGCGGTAGTGGGAGCAGGCCTTGGCCTTCTATACCTGGGCATAGACCGCAAACTGGTCGCCCACATGCAGGGCAGAGTGGGCCCCCCCATAATCCAGCCCTTCCGCGATGTCGAGAAACTACTCATGAAAGAAAACATCATGCCCGATGGCGCCATTCCCTGGTTGTTCAAGATTGCCCCGATCCTCTGCGTGATGGGGTCTGCAGCATTATTGCTCTATATTCCCCTGCTCGGACAGCAAGCGCTTTTCGAAGGTTCCGGCGATGTAATGCTGGTGGTATATCTATTGCTCATACCTTCTCTGGCTCTGGTGGTAGCTGGTTTTGCCTCGGGTTCACCTTTTGCCACGGTGGGGTCGCAGCGGGAAATGGTGCTTATGATAGGCTACGAGTTCCCTCTATCAGTAGTAGTCGTCGCCGTCGCCTGGCGCATTCTTCCCATCGCCGATGCCAACGCCTTCGCATTATCCACCATAGCCGCCCATCCCATCTGGAACTCGGTTGGCCCTCTGGGCATCGTCGGAGCACTAATCCTACTTTTTGTTCTCCTGTTCGTTACGCCCGGCGAACTGGGCAAGGTGCCATTTGACCTGGCAGAAGCAGAAACCGAGCTTGCCGGGGGACTGCTAGTCGAATACTCCGGGAGAAACCTGGCTCTGTTCTACATTGCAAATGCCGTCAGAGCTTTTGCCATGCTCTCCCTGGTAGTAGCCCTGTTTTTCCCTTACAACCTCTCTCCCCTAATTGGAATCGGAGCGTCCGCCCCGGCAGTGATAATAGACGCTCTCTTTTTCCTGCTCAAGGTCTTCCTGGTAATGTTTATCTCCGTGGTGCTGATACGCTCGGCAATGGCACGATTCAAAATCACCCAGGCAAGCAAGTTTTACCTTGTTACTATGACACTGGTAAGCCTTGCCGGGCTGATGTTGATATGGATAGATGCGATTATATGAGGCAACAGACATGAAGATGCTGAAAGTATTGCTAAAACAACTTTTCCTGGAGCCTGCCACGAATAAGTTCCCGGCAAAGTATGCTCCCAAATCGACTACTAAGCTCCTGGAGAAGGTGCAAGAGGATGCAAGCCTGCTGACTCCTCCCGTGAAAGTGCCTCCCCGGTTCAGAGGCAAGATATCCTACAACAGGGAAAAATGCATCGGCTGCCAGCTATGCACCAGGGTCTGCCCCACCAGAGCCATACAATTCATACCCGAAGAAAAGAAGATAAAGATATTTGTGGCCAGATGCTGCTTCTGCGCACAGTGCAACGACATCTGCCCCGTGGGCGCACTCTCAATGACCGATGAGTTCATGCTCTCCAGCTACAACAAGTATGCCGACGAGCTTATCGTGACAAAAAAGTAGCTCGCATTTCCTCAACGGCTTATCTTTATACTTCCTCTATCTCCAGTATCCTGTCAACACGAAAGGTCCTCTCCTCATTCCGCTTCATGCAGAATGCCCGCACACCAAGGTACTTCTTACCGCGGTATTCCATTTCTCCGACCGTTTCTGGCCTGATTACTCTCCTCGATTTCTCGTCGCTAGGCTTGAGATACACTATCCGCAATGCGGCCTCATTTTCAATTGCCTTTTTAATCACTTCAACTTTATCATCGGCCGGATAGGCCTGCTCTGCTTTCCGGTACTGGTACTTTGTCAGGAAGTCCACTACCTTGTAGTCTGTCCAGATGTGTTGCTTCAGAATAGGCTTTTTCAGCACAATGCCTTCCAGTGTGGTACAGCGGCTCAAAGCCACGTAAACCTGTCCGTAAGAAAACGTCCCTCGCCCAATATCGATGATTACCTTATCAAAGGTCTTTCCCTGGCTCTTGTGGATGGTCACCGCCCAGGCTAACATCAGCGGATACTGTTTGAACCTGCCGACGACCTCCGACTGCAACTGCGCTCCGTCGACGAAGAATCTGAAAATCTCCCAGGTATAGGGCGTAATCTCCACGTCTGTGCCCTGGTCCAGCTCGGCGATGATGACATCTTCTCCATCGCCATCCTGGCTTATGCCGGTGATTTTGCCAATGCTGCCATTAACCCAGCGGCCGTCGGCATCGTTATTCACCATCATGATTTGCGCTCCCACCTTGAGATGAAGGTCAATCGCCGTAGGCAGATATCTATCACTGAACTCCCCCTCAATGCTTGCAGTGAAGCTATAGGGTCTCCCTTTTAGCTCTGCCAGCCGCTGGCCATTAATCCTGCCGGCGACTTCATTGGTTGTAGTCAGGTAAACGTAAAACTCGTTCGGGGGCGGGTCGAACTGAGGCATATACCTTTGATTGAGAAGCTCCAACCCGTCTCCGGCAATCGAATTGTTCCGGATAGAATTGAGCAGGTTGAGGAACTCCTCGTCATGCTGACGGTAAACCTTTTCCAGCTCTATGAAATCCATTTCAAAGGAATCGAATACCTCCGCACTATAGAAGTACGGGGTCTCGTAAAGTGACTCGAGAACTGCCTTCTCAGTTCCAGTAACGATAGGCGGCAGCTGGTAGAGGTCGCCGAAAAAAATCATCTGGATGCCGCCGAAAGGGCTGTTTCGCCTCGGCCCATTCAGCCGCAGGAACTTGTCCACACAGTCAAGCAAATCAGCTCTCACCATTGAAATTTCGTCAATGACAATTGCATCCAGCTTCTTGTAGATATTCTTTTCATCATCGCTGAAACGGACCTTTTTGACTCGTTCAAGAGTGATGCTGGGCTTGAATCTAAAAAAGGAATGGATGGTCTGCCCTTTAACGTTAAGAGCAGCGACGCCCGTGGGAGCCAGCACGGCAACTTTTTTCTCCGTGCTATGGCGGAAATAGTTCAGCAGCGTCGATTTACCCGTGCCTGCCCGCCCTG
>JAYEHL010000034.1:0-4987 GCA_034659515.1 Chloroflexota bacterium
GACCGACCTTCTCAGCCACCGTCTCGCCGCCCTCCAGCTTGACCGCCTGCGCTCCGCCTTCCTGGATTAGGCGTCCGGCGTTGCGAAGGGCGTCTTCGGTTGAAATGTGATAGCTCATGAACGGCATGTCGCCGACGATCAGGGCGTTCTTGGCCCCGCGGGCGACGGCTCTGGTGTGATGGATCATCTCATCCATCGTGACGGGGATGGTGGATTCGTAGCCGAGCATCACCATGCCGAGGCTGTCGCCCACCAGTATCATCGGCATTCCCGCTTCGTCCACGAGCTTGGCGGTGGAGTAATCGTAAGCGGTTATCATGGCGATTTTCTCGCCGCGCTGCTTCATCTCCTTTATTCGGCCGATGGTGATGCTCATGTCAAAGCCGCCTCCTTCTGCTTTATCCTGTTGTTCTCATCGACGTATACCAGGTTGGGCCTCACGTTTTTCGCTTCTTCATCGGCAACATAGTTATATCCGATGATGATTACCTTGTCACCGGTCTGCACCAGCCTGGCCGCCGCGCCGTTCAAGCAGATGACGCCGGAATCGCGCTCCCCGACGATGGTGTATGTTTCGAGGCGGGCGCCGTTGTCGATGTCGACAACATGGACCTTCTCGTAAGGCAGCAGGTCCGCAGCTTCCATGAGTGCCTCATCTATGGTTATGCTGCCTTCGTAGTTCAAATTTGCATCAGTAACTCGCGCGCGATGGATTTTGCCTTTCAGCATCTCTCTCATGAATTTCCTCCTTCAGCAGTGTCTGTATAGCATCCGCCGACTCTTTATCGATCTTGCCCTTTGCCGTCGCTATCGGCAGCGTCTGAAGCCCCATCTCCAGATATGTGGACAGGACCTCGGGGGCAGATTTTTCGAGGGCGGAAATGTGCTTGTTTACCGTGCCCGTGTCGCCGCGGGCGATGGGGCCGGTAAGACATTCCGGAATGCCGATGTTGTCGATGTTGTTTAGCGTACCTCTGAGCAAGGGGATCAGTGCTTGGGTCGCCTGTTTATGGTCGATGCCGAATGAACTCCACAGGTCGGTGGCCTGTTTAACCAGGGTTACGAAGTAGTTGCAGGCGATGACTGCCGCAGCGTGATACAGTACCTTGTCGCCCGCATCGAGCTTTACCCAGCTTCCGTCGAGGTCTACTGCCATATCCCGGAGGATCGAGAAAAGCGGCTCGTCGGCTTCGATCCCGAACATAGAGCCGGGGATGTTCTCGATGGCGTGGCCCACGCTGGCGAAGGTTTGAAGGGGATGGATCGCGCCTATATCGGCGCCGTCCACCTGGGTCGGGGCGAGGATATCGAGTGATGCCGCTCCGCTGCAGTGGACCACGCCCTGGCCGCTGTGCCACTTCAGGCTTGCGGCCACCGGCGCGATGATGTCGTCGGGGGTGGTTATAAATACAAGCTGGGCGTTGTCCGCCACGTCCTGGTTCCTTGTGTACACCTTACAGCCGGGCACGAGGTCGGCCAGCCGTTGGGCTGAAGACGGGGTCTTGCTGGAAACGGCTACTACCGGGTAGCCTTTCATACTGAGCCGCACCGCCAGCGCTGTGCCTGTCGTTCCGGCTCCGATAAAGCCGATGGTGGGCTTACAATTCTTGCTGCTTTGTCCGTTTGTCTTCATAACTTCTTCAGTCCTTCCGGGTAACGCTGACTGAGGTCGACGTAGATATCCTTACCCCAGCTCCACATTTCTTTGTGTCCATCGGTAACGTCGCCGATTATCTTAGCCGGGTTTCCGGCGGCGATCTTGTGCGTGGGTATCTCCTGTCCCATGGTCACGACAGCGCCCTCGGCCACGATGGCCCATTCGCCGATCTTGGCGCGTATGCTTACAACGGCGCCCATCCCTATGACAGCGCCGTCTTCGATGTCGGAACAGTGGAGCACTGCGCCGTGACCTATGGTTACGCTCTTGCCTATCTTACAGGTGCACAGCGGCGGACAGTGGATGATTGCCCCCTCCTCTATTGCTGTGCCCTCGCCGATCAGCAGCTCTCCGTAATCACCTCTGATTATCGCTCCCGCGCCTACAAAACAGTTCTCGCCGATGACAACGTTGCCGATGATTTGTGCGCTGTCGTGAACGTAAGCTTTTGCGCTTATTTTTGGTGAATTTCCTTCGAATGAGTAAAGCGCCATCGGATCAGTCCTGTCTCCCTGGGTTTATATCTTTAATCGCCGGTATGCTTGCAAGGCTCTCGGCCTGGCGTACCGCTCTCAGAATTGCTGTCGCAGCCAGCTCGGCGGCTACAGCGCCGAGGAGATTGATGTCGATCGCCTCAACTTTGCCGGTGGCAATTGCAAACATGGTATCTCCGTCCATCATGGTATGGACCGGTCTTATCGCCTTCGCAAGTCCGGTTTGTGTCATCTGGGCCAGCTTGCTGGTCTGCTCCCTGTCGAGATCGGCATCGGTGGCTACAACTCCGATGACCGTGTTCGAGAAGAAGGGGCCCAGGGGCTGCTTGAGGCTTTTCATGATTTCGATCGTGTCGAGGAAGCCTCCGTTCTCGATGTCGCGGGGGCCGGCTATAATCTTGCCTGTCGCGGGATCGAAGATGTCGCCGAATGCGTTAACGACTATGATGACGCCGATCGTTACATTACCTATCATCTGGCCGGCGGTTCCCAGACCGCTTTTGACCATCCTATCGGTTCCGAGGATGTTTCCTACCGTGGCTCCGGTGCCCGCGCCGACGCAACCCTCGGCCACCGGCCCGCCGGATGCGGCGAGGCATGCTTTATAGCCTTCCTCGATGCCGGGCCTGACTTTCGAGCTGCCGATGTGTAGATCGAAGATAATTGCTGCGGGGACCGTGGGAACTTTCGCGACGCCGGTATCGAAACCGTAATCATGTTCCTCCAGGTATCGCATCACGCCGCCGGCGGCATCCATGCCGAACGCGCTGCCGCCGCTTAAGAGTATTGCGTGTGCTTTTGTTGTAAGGCTTGTGGATTGCAGAGGGTCTATATGCCGTGTGGCGGATGCCGAGCCTCGGATATCCACACCTGCGGAGCAGCCCTCTTCGCAGAGGATTACCGTACATCCGGTAGCAGCTTCGCTATCGGTATAATGCCCGACTTTTATTTCCCGTACGTCCGTGATCGAGTTTTGCATCTTCATAAAAAAACCTGCGCGGATGCAACCGAGCAGGCTTAATCATCATTCAGCATTATAGCGTCTCGGTCGTGCAACGATCCAAGCGATTTTTTATTGTTAAACTCTTCTAGAAAACCCTTCGCCGCCCCATTCAAGGGGTCACCGCAGGCTCAAATTACCATATCGGCATCAGATTTGTCAATAGTGTTTTAATGTATTTTTTTAAATTCCTTTGGCTGGCATCTCGGGCAGAAATAGCTGCCGCGCTGTCGAATCGGGATGCGCTCGATCGGCGTTCCGCATACCGGACAGGGTTTTCTCAACCGGTGGGCCGCCTTGAAGACGAACTGCGCCTGCCCCGGATTGCCGTCGGGTCTCACGTAGTCGCTGATGCTCGCTCCGCCGCTGTCGATAGCTTTCCGAAGGATATCACACACTGTGCGATGGAGCCGCGTTATCTCGCTGTGGGACAGGCTGTCGGCCCGCCTCAGCGGATGGATTGCGGCGGCGAACAGGGCCTCGTCGGCGTACATGTTGCCCACTCCGGCGATCAGACTTTGATCGCAGAGCAAAGCTTTTATCGAGGCCGATCGCTTATCGATGATGGCTCGCAGGGTCTCTTCGGTGAATTCCGGATCCAGAGGCTCGGGGCCGAGCTTTCCGACCACGACGTTCTCGTCTTCCACCAGCCACATCACTCCCAGCTTGCGCGGGTCACGGAAATGTAAACGTGATCCGTCGTCGAGATCGAAAACAGCACGGACGTATGGATCGTCTGGACATTCGGAACCGAGGCGCAGCGATCCGCTCATGCGCAGGTGCAATATGAGGGCCTCGCCGCTCGCCAGACGGAAAATGAGGTATTTTCCACGCCTGTCCACCCCATCGATATGCTTGGATATAAGGCGGCGCGCGAAGGCCTGTGGCGAGGGGATTCGCACCATTCTAGGCCAGTGCAGCGTGACGCTGGTGAAACAACGCCCGGTTATTTTGGGCGCAAGATCGCGCTTTATCGTCTCAACTTCAGGAAGCTCGGGCATGTCGTTCCTTCGTCATCGTCGTCGCTCTAAAATGTCGTGCGTCTGCTAATGTGTCACCCAGTAGACCAGTGTCACACTGCGGTTTTTAATCCCCTCCTGGCACAGTTGCGGTTCAATGCTTAGGGAATAGTTCCCGCTGATATCGGCTACACAGCAAAATTTGATATCGTTTCCAGTGACGATATCCTGTGAGACGAGATTAGCGGAGCCTTGCGGAACATCGATGCTGATATTCACATCATCTGTGCCAGCACTCAGTAAGAATCCCTCCAATACATCATCCTTATCGAGATTCACATTGATCACTTCTTCGCTGCCGCATACCGGTTCATATCGATCATTGAAAACCGACTGGATGACTGATGGGCCTTGAGGGCCGGGCGGCCCCTCCAATCCCTGGAGGCCGGGTGGGCCCTGTGGCCCCGGGAGGGCAACGCTCAGAACTATAGCCCCCGCTGAGGTCACAAGCGCGGCGGAGGAAAGCAGCGATGCCAAGTTGGCCGGCACCTTCAGTCCGAGTTTGAACTTAAAGCCTTTTCCCTTCCCACCGGCACCCTTAGGCGCAATATTGTATCCTTCCCGATTATCTTTCATTTTAACCCTCCGTGTCCTAGAAATGAGTTGTCGATTACTATTTGATATTGCAATCGATTCTTGCAAATCATAATGAGGGTGATGAAAAAGTCTTCATCGCTCTCCTTGAGACCAATCCCCCTCAGTCCCCCTCCTTCCGCGGAAGGACTTCCACCTCTTTGCTAAAGGTAACTATGTCATCTCGATATAAGGAGGGGGAGTTCGGTCTCCCGCGTCATTGCCTGACTTGACCCCCGTTTTC
>JAYEHL010000035.1:0-4980 GCA_034659515.1 Chloroflexota bacterium
AAGTATTATTTAGGGAGATCTATTGTTCGAAGGACAGGAGGTAGGTTCTGAGATTGAACTGTCTCCCTTTGAGCCCCAGCTTGTTCCTTATGTTGTATCGATGGGTATCGATAGTGCGCGTCGACATGAAAAGGCTGTCCGCGATCTCCTTTGAGGTTTTGCCCTGCTTTAGCAGATTTATCACCTGGATCTCGGTCGGGGTGAGCTTTAGGTATTTTGTTGACAATCCGTGCATAAAGGGTGAGGCGATATCCCTGAGGTTCTCCTCCAGGCTGCTCAGGTATGTCAGCTGAGTATCCTCTAGTTTAGTTTTTCTCAGCTTGTCGACGTATGGCAAAACGAATTCCGTGATATTAAATGTGATCTTGTCCTCGATCTCCGCTTTAAGTTCCTCCACCTTTTGCAGCATGACCTTCAACGCTGAGTTTAATTCTTCAAGGTTAATGGTGCGTTCCGTAAGCAGCCTATCGAGTTGCTCGGTATGTCTGCGCAGCAGTTCCTCCTGCCGCTTTCGCTCGCTTATGTCCCTGATAATCGCGAGTATGCCTATGATCTTGCCACCTTTTTTTAGCACCCTTGGATTTACTTCGATATAGACCCTTTCTCCGCTTCTGGCCCTGGCTTTAATTTCAACCGTCTGAGTCTGTATGGCTACGCCTTTGACTAAATCCTGGATTTGTTCGAGGTATCTTTGCCATTCTTCGGGGGTAATTATCTCAAATTCGTAGAGCTTTTTTCCGATGGACTCTTCGCGGCTGTAGCCGAATATATCCACGACTTTAGGGTTTATATCGATGATAGTGCCGCTGTTATCTATATAGACTATCTCGTCGTTGGCGCTCTCGAAGATCGTCTTGAACTTCTCTTCGCTCTCCCGCAGCTGCTCAGTAATCCCGGCGAGGGATGCGTTCTCCCGCTGCAAGCGCTCCATTTGCAGCTTCAGTTCGCTGTAAGTAGTTTTAGCCGCCATATCGACTTCGTCTCCTTCGAGGGTAAATCGGCGCTTTTTTAGAGGTTATAGTTTGCAGAGCTAAACAAGTATCCGTAAAAAGAAGCTGTTTGTCAACTTATTAATTTAAAAAAGTATTGTTTTCGTGCTGCTTGACGGAAGCTAGGCGGGGCGTTATCATCCAGATAGTGATATGAGCTTTATTGAAAAGCTGCTCATCGCAGCGCAGACCAACAACAGCCTGCTGTGCATAGGCCTCGACCCGGACCCGGAGTTGATGCCGCCTGGCCTGGGAGTGCTGGATTTCAATCGCGCCATCGTGGAAGCCACCTCGGATATCGTTTGCGCTTACAAGCCCAACCTCGCATTTTATGAGGCGATGGGCGTCGATGGCGTCAGGGCGCTGGAGGCCACACGCGCATGTATACCGGAGTCGATTCCGGTGATCGGAGACGCCAAGCGCGGCGATGTTGGTGCTACGTCCCGTGCTTACGCTAAGGCTTTGTTCGACGGATACGGATTCGATGCCATTACGGTCAGCCCGTATCTCGGCGGGGATTCACTCAAACCCTTCGTCGATTATCAGGATCGAGGTGTCTTCGTGCTCTGCCGCACCTCAAACCCGGGGTCGGCCGACCTGCAGCGCTTGTCAATCTCTGGCACGCCGCTGTTCGAGATGGTGGCCGAGCGCTCCCGCGGCTGGAACGATTATGGCAATATCGGCCTGGTGGTCGGCGCAACCTATCCCGATGACCTTGCCCGTGTGCGCCGCATCTGTCCCGATATGCCGATCCTCATTCCCGGCGTCGGTGCTCAGGGTGGCGACCTCGAGGCTGCGGTGCGCTACGGGGTCGATGTGAACAGGGAGAAGGCGATCATCAACTCGTCACGCTCGATAATATACGCGTCGAGCGGTGCGGACTTCGCCGAGGCGGCGAGGCGGGCGGCCATCGAGCTGCGCGACGAGATAACCCGTCTTCTCGGGGGCGGCAATTGTTTGAAGTAAACGTCGGCGATGTTGTGCAGCTTAAGAAGGCGCATCCGTGTGGCGGATACGAATGGGTGGTGATGCGCGTGGGCGTTGACATCGGGATAAAGTGTTTAGGATGCGACCGTCGGGCGATGCTGGAGAGAAGCGCATTCGATCACAGGGTTAGTCAAGTGGTATCGCGCGGTGGCCAATTCGAATCGATGAAGGAAGAAGGGTAGTATGGTAGACAGAGATCACTCGATACTGGACGCCATCGGCAATACGCCGATAATACGGATCGATAACGTGTATGCCAAGCTGGAGAGCGTCAATCCCAGCGGCAGCATAAAGGATCGTGTCGCGCTGGAGATCGTCGAGGAGGCGGAACGAACCGGGGAGATTAAGAAGGGCTACACCATCGTCGAGGCCTCGAGCGGCAACACCGGCATATCGCTTTCGATGGTGGCCATGGCCAAGGGTTATCATATGGTCGTAGTGATGCCGGAGAATATGAGCGATGAACGTAAGCAGATGATACGCGCATTCGGCGCGGAGGTAATACTGACTTCGAAGAGCGGCAGTCTGAAGGAGGCCATCGAACGGGCGGAGGAGATCGCCATGAAGCCGCGCCACTTCATCGCGCGCCAGTTCTCGAATCCAGCTAACGTCAAGGCGCAGGAGAAGACCGGCGAGGAGATACTGGAACAGATCGGGCCGGTGGATGCGGTCGTGGCCGGCGTGGGAACGGGCGGCACGCTGATGGGCATATCCAACGTGATGCGCCGGGTCAATCCTGACATCAAGGTTATCGCCGTCGAACCCGAGGAGGCGGCGGTGATGTTCGGCGGCAGCGACGTGCGTATGGAGGAGCACCAGATACAGGGCATTGGCGACGGCTTCATCCCCAAGATCGTCGATATGAGCAAGGTGGACAAGGCGGTCACCGTCGGCAGCAAAGAGGCTGTCGATATGGCGCGCAGGCTGTGCCGCAAGTACGGGCTCCTCGTCGGTATCAGCGCCGGTGCTAATGTCGCGGTGGCGCTTAAGGTGGCGAAGAAGTACGATAAGGTGGTCACCGTGCTCCCCGATCGCGGAGAGCGGTACCTGAGTATGGATTTATTTAAGTATTAAGTTCGTTTAACAAGCAACCCCATTATTTCCCCCGATCAACTTCAATACAGGGCGATCACAAGGATCGCCCCTACAATTGTATATCGGAGTGGAGGTCGGTATGGCAGAGGCACAGGAATATTCGATAGATGTCCTGGTTGTCGGCTCCGGCGGCGGTGGAATGACCGCGGCGCTTATCGCTGCGGATATGGGAGCCAGCGCCACCGTCATCGAGAAGGGCGCGACCTACGGCGGCTCGACGGCGATGTCGGGCGGGGCGATCTGGATTCCCAACAATCATCTCATGTCGAATGCCGGATTGAAGGACTCCGCCGAGGAATCGCTGGCGTATCTCAAGTCGATAACGGCTGGAATCGTTTCGGAGGAACGACTGCGCGCCTACGTCGATGCCGGCGCGGAGATGGTAGCCTATCTCGAATCGAACAGCCACGCCCGCTTTCAGATCGTTCCCGGATACTCGGATTACTACCCTCATCTCGATGGATCCAAAGCTGAGGGAGGCCGCACCATCGAGCCGGTGCCCTTTAACGCGCGCAGGCTCGGCGTGAACCGTCGGCAGATGCGTCCGCTGCATCCGCAGGCGCGCCTCTTCGGCAGGATGATGGCCACCGCCTACGACGCACATTTAATGATGGACACCTCGTTCAAGGGTCGGATGAAAACCGCCGCTATATTCGCCTCGTATTTCATTAACCCCGCCCGTTTTCTATCGGCTATCGACACTCGGCTTACACTGGGGAACGCAACTATCGGACGGCTGCGCCTGTCGCTGGCGGATCGCAACGTATCGCTATGGCTTAACGTTGCCGCCAAACATCTCATCATCGACGGCGGCTGCGTCACAGGTGTCGAGGCGGAGAAGGATGGAATATCGATAAGGATCAAAGCCAATAAATGCGTGATACTGGCCGCCGGAGGGTTCGCGCGGAACCTGTCGATGCGCGAGAAGTACCAGCGCGTGCCGATAACGGATCGCTGGACGGTGGCTTGTCCGGACAATACCGGCGACGCCATCCGAATGGGCATCGATGCCGGGGCGGCTCTCGACCTGATGGACGACGCGTGGTGGATGCCGACCACGCTGGTACCGGACGAGGACATGGCGCAGATGATCATCGTAGAACGCTCACTGCCGGGCTCGATCATCGTAAACGCAAAGGGACGGCGCTTTACCAACGAGGCCGGTCCGTATATCGATGTCACCAACGACCAGTACCGTAACCATGCCGAGACCGGATGCGCTATCCCCGCCTACATGATCGTCGACGGCCGCTATCGTAAGAAGTATCCGCTGAGCCCGATGCTGCCGTTCATAACCCCGAAGCGGTATATCGAGAACGGCTACCTGAAAATGGCTGATACCATCGAAGAGCTGGCCGCAAAATGCGGCATCGATCAACAGGGACTGAGGCAGGAGGTCGACGCGTGCAACCGCTGCGCTTCGGGCGGCTGCGACGAGGCGTTCCACCGCGGCGACACTTCCATCGATACGTATTATGGCGATCCCGCCGTAAGGCCCAATCCGTGCTTCGGGCCGATAGACGCGCCGCCTTATTACGCCGTCGAGATATGGCCCGGCGACTTGGGCACCAAGGGCGGCATGGTTACCGACGAGCACGCCCGCGTGCTGCGTCCGGACGGCTCCGCGATCGACGGCCTGTACGCAACGGGCAATTGCGCCGCCTCCGTCATGGGACGGTCGTACGGCGGTGCGGGGGCCACCATCGGCCCGTCGATGGTGTTTGGCTGGATCGCGGCTAGGCATGCGATCGGCACCAGCGAGTAGCGTGTAGTTAGTAGCGGGTAGCAACTGTCTTGATTGTCAAGAGTTTTCTATACAAACTGGCGACCAATGAGAACCATTTTTAAGCATAGCATTCAGGATTGTGAGAAGCTTGCGCATGCACGCAGTGAGGGCCACCTTTCTGGG
>JAYEHL010000036.1:0-4960 GCA_034659515.1 Chloroflexota bacterium
AGTCAGAAACAGAAAATCCGAGCTGGTGGTTCGAGCTTTTCGCAACTTGACTTTAGCGAGTTTATGTATTTGTTGCTAAATTTAATCACGCTAAAAAAATGAGTTGCCACTTTAATGTCCACCTTTAACCGATTACATCGACTTTCGGATTTGCTCTTGAGTAGTTTGGCGTGACACTTATAGCCAACGTTACTTAAAAAAACTTAATATTAGATTAATGCTACATAATTCAATAAAGTTAGAATAGCATATCTTAAATTGTATTATATGTCAATAATCTTAGCAGCTCAGACTTTTTGGAAAGACATTACTTGTCGGTTTCTCCGTATTGTTTTAAACTGTAGTGAGAGGCTGCTGATAAAACTTAATAGTGTTTGTGAAAGGAGATCGCTCCATGGAAACGAATCCTAGATATCGCAGCCTTTTCTCCTCCGGCTTCATCGGCAAGATGGAGCTTAGAAACCGCATCATACAGGCAGGCATGGGAACCAGCCTCGAGCCACTGGATGGAACCGTCGATGATCGCACCGCTGACTTTTACGTAGAGCGTGCCAGGGGCGGCGTCGGGCTGATTATAATGGGGGTCGGCGCCATCGATCATCCACGTGGATTAGCCCTTTCAAACCAACTCGGACTCTCCGACGATAAGTTTATTCCCGGCTTGAAGAAAATCGCTGACGCTGTGCATCAGCATGGGGCCAAGCTATCGATCCAGCTTCATCATGGCGGTAAGGTGGCCATGGCCGATTACGGGAGGGGGATCGATTTACTCGGCCCTAGTGAGATGCCCCTCGGTGGGGGGGACGTGTTGCAGGACATGGCGTCTACCGAGATACCCCGCCTGATGGAGCAGTTCGCCAATAAGTCGGAGAGGAACGAGACCGTCGCCCTCGGCAGGGAAGAGATCGCAGATCTTATTCGCAAATACGCTGAGGCGGCCGGGCGTTGTAAGAAGGCGGGCCTCGACGGCGTTGAGATTCACGCCGGACACGGATACCTTATCGCCGGATTCCTGTCGCCGGCGACCAATAAGAGAGACGATGAGTACGGCGGGGATATAGACAACCGGGCGAGATTCCTGCTGGAGATAATCGCTGCGATAAGGGAGAAGGTCGGGCGCGACTACCCGGTGTGGTGCCGCATCGACGGCAGGGAATTCGAGATCGAGAACGGCATCACCCTCGAAGATACGAAGCGGCTGGCGCCGATGCTCGAGGCGGCGGGGATCGATGCCGTAAGCGTCACCGGGTACGGAGGGTTTCGGCGTTCGTTCTATCACGCGCCTTTGTGCGCGGAGAAAGGATATCTCGTCGAAATCGCGGCTGAGATAAAGCGCGTTGCGACCGTGCCTGTGATCGCCGTTGGGTGCATAGACGCTGAACTCGGCGAGCAGACATTGAAAGAAGGAAAAGCCGATTTCATCACCATGGCGCGCTCTCTCCTCGCCGACCCGGAGTATCCCGACAAGATCGCTTCCGGCAGTGAGGACGATGTCCGCCCGTGCATTATGTGCTACAACTGCGTGACACAGGCGTTCTGGAACTCGCCGGTATTCTGTACGGTAAATGCTGCCGCTGGTAAAGAGGCCGAGCTTAGGATCGAGCCCGCCAAGGAGCCAAAGAAGGTTATGGTGATCGGCAGCGGGCCCGGCGGCATGGAGGCCGCGAGGGTTGCAGCGCTGCGGGGTCACAAGGTGACGCTGTATGAAAAGGGCAGCCGGCTGGGCGGCGCGCTGGTGTTCGCGTCCATGGCATGTGAATCGAATGAGGACTTTCTGCGTTACCTGATCGCTCAGATCAAAAAGCTCGGCGTGGAGATAAAGCTCGGCGTGGAGGTCACGACACAGATTATCGATGAGATGAAGCCGGACGCGGTGATCGTGGCCAACGGCGGGATTCTGACATCGCCGGACATCCCCGGTAAAGATCGCTCGAACGTCTTCACCGGCTCCGATTTCCGCAAGCTGCTGGCGAGCAACCTCAAGGGAGAGGGAGCCGGGATGCTTTCGTGGTGGCAGCGGCTGGCGGCGCAGGTCGCATCGCCGATCCTGCCTTCGCTGCTAACCATTCCTAACATCAGAAAGCTTTCGAAGATATGGTTGCCGGTGGGCAAGCGCGTCATCATCGTGGGCGGCGATATCGCCGGTGTGGAGCTGGCGGAGTTCCTGGCCGACCGGGGTCGCGAGGTAACGGTGATCGAAGAGGCGGACTTCGCTGTGGAGATGTCCATCGCCAGGAGGTGGAATTTCATGTACCACCTGCGAGAGTTGGGAGTCATCTTGATTAAGGGTGTGCGATACGGGGAGATCACGGACGAAGGTGTGAGCTATTCGACTAAGAAGGGCACTGTCGTCGTGCCGGCGGATACGGTGGTTATAACCGGCGGCGTCGCGGCCAATACCGCGCTGTACGAGGCGATAAAGACCAAGGTGCCGCAGACGTTCATCGTGGGCGACTGCCGCGAGCTGCGGCTGATACACGGCTCGGTGGAGGACGGCTACCGCGCCGCGCTGGACATCTAGCGAGTCGATATCGTTTAAAAAATCTGAGGCTTCGAAATTTATCGAGGCCTCTCTTTTGTGGTTGTGCTTATCGGCGGTCGAGGGTATAATCGGGCAAAATGAGCGAGGTGCCTGTGAAGAAGATCGGTGTGCTGACCAGCGGGGGCGATGCTCCCGGGATGAACGCCTGCATCCGCGCGGTGGTGCGATCGTCGGTCGCGAGGGGTATTGAGGTCGTCGGTATCAGGCGTGGATACAGGGGATTGATCGAGGGGGATTTCGTGCCGCTGGGGCCGAGGGATGTGTCGCATATCCTGGAACATGGCGGCACTATATTAGGCAGCTCACGCTGTGACGACATGAAGATTCTTGAAGGCTTGAGAAGAGCAGCCGATGTAATCAATCGGGAGGGTATCGATGGGCTGGTGGCGATAGGAGGCGACGGTACGTTTCGAGGTGCCCATGCTCTTTATACCGGATTCGGAGTGAAGGTGGTCGGCGTGCCAGGTACTATCGACAACGATGTCTACGGCACCGATTACACCATCGGCTTCGATACCGCCGTCAATAATGCGGTGGAATCCATAGATAAGATCCGCGATACCGCAGATTCGCATGACATGGTCTTCTTCATCGAGGTGATGGGCCGGCATAGGGGGTTCATAGCTGTGGCGGTGGGCATTGCCTGCGGCGCAGAGGAGATACTTATCCCCGAGGTGGAGACCGATTTGAATGTCCTGGCGAAGAGGATCGAAGGCCATTTTAAAGCGGGCAAAAAAAGCTCTCTTGTCATAGTAACCGAAGGTGATGCTCCCGGGGGCGCGCAATACATCGCGAACGAAGTTGGATCGAAGGTAAATCACGAGTACCGGGTTGTGCAGCTGGGGCATGTGCAGCGCGGCGGCTCGCCTACAGCAAACGATCGAATACTGGCCAGCGAGCTGGGCGCTGCGGCGGTGGATGCACTAACTGATGGTGTCAGCGGGTGTATGGTGGGTAAGATCGGCTCGGAGATCGTGAGGACACCGCTGGAGGAGACCTGGAGTAAGAGCAAGGAACTGGACCTGCGGCTGCTTAAAATGCTTCACATAATCACTATTTGATGAATTGTCGTTGCCCGGGCGGGCGGCTGCCGCGCCGGTCGGGTGAGGATCGTGATTTGTCCAACCCCCTGTAGTTCAAATTCCCCTGAATCCCCCTTTGCTAAAGGGGGAGGGCTCAGATAATAACGTCATTGCCTGACTTGATCAGGCAATCCAGTGGTCGTCAGCTGTCATGCTGAATGAAGTGAAGCATCTCGTTTTTTTATGCAGGTTGGATATTAGTGCGAGATTCTTCGTTCGTTTCACTCTCTCAGAATGACATCTGGATCATCCGGTCAAGCCGGATGATGACATTGGTCTGAAGTCTCGAATCCCCCTTTGCCAAAGGGGGACTGTTTTTAGTTAGGGGACACCCCTAAAACCCCGGCCCTTCCGCGGAAGGGCACCTCTTCAATAGTAACTATTAAAACTTGACATAAGACTCATTGTATGGTATACTGATATGTGGAGGCAGTGTATATCGATTGTGGAGAGGTGGTGGTTATTCTGCCGAACGGGCAGTGGGAGAGCTGAAAATTGAAAGAATTAATAGAAGCAATCAGTCGAATGATATGCTACATCATAGGTGCAGCAACACTAGCGATCGCCGCTGTTGCGAAGCTGAACGCAGTACTCAAGCTAGTTTAAAAATCAAGAATTGTGATTTAGTAAGCAGGAGCCGCCCATTTATGGGCGGCTCCTCTATTTACTCATTGTTTAATTCAGCCTATACAACCAGTTCGGCAGTATCTTCAGTACCCACGCGATGAGTCGCCATCGTCGTGTGACGTAGGCGTGCGGCTTCTTCCTCTCGATCGCCCGGTATATTTGCTGCGCGGCCTTCTCCGGCGAGGCGACCCAGAACAAATGGTCGCCCTGCGCCATGCGCGTACCCACGAAGCCGGGCTGGATGTCGGTGACGTAGATGGGCAGTTTGGTATTCATGGCCATGTGGCGCAGGCCCTCCAGATAGTTACAGACGAAGGCCTTGGATGCGTTGTACGCCGGTGCGTAACGGCTGCCGCGGATGGCGGCTAAGGATGATATGCCGACGAGGTGGCCTGAGCCCTGCCCGACGAAATAGTTGAATGCGGCAGTCGCAATCGCAACAAAGCCGGTGACGTTGGTGTCGATGGTATCCTTCTCGTTGGGCCATTGCAGGTCGGGTGTGCCGTGTCCGGTGTCGGCGCTGATGACCACAAGGTCGATGCTGCCCATCTCGGCGATGAGGCCATTGAACGTTTCTATCGCGTTAGATGTGTCGGCGACATCCATCGTTCGGGCATAAGATTTGTTCGGAAGCTCGGCTTGAAGCTCGGTGAGCAGTTCGGTGCGCCTTCCGGTGACGCCGACGACATAATCGTGGCTGACGAGGACT
>JAYEHL010000037.1:0-4836 GCA_034659515.1 Chloroflexota bacterium
TCGGGCAGCTGCTCCAGGATATTGAGGATACTATGTGCCGGGTACACTTCGTTGACCTGCGGGGGAAGGGTGGCGTTCACTTCGATAAGCCTGGACGCGGTCGGGTTGATGGCGGCCACCGAGCGGTGCGGCGACACATCCTTCAGGATCATATTCAAAACATCCGGAGGTACGGCCCTCGCCGCGCTGAAGTATTCGCTGACGCGCCGGGAGAATTCCCGCCTGTCCGGCGTATCCGCGCCGCCCATCAGGTAATGCTCGAACCAACCGGGGAATATGGACATTACGTGCAGGTACGGCTCGTCGTTTCCCGCTTCGGCTTCAATCTCGGTGATATGCCCCTTGTTCAGCAGCGTCTCCAGCAACCTGTCGCAGTCCTCCTTGGACAATCCTGTTCTGGCCTCGACATCGCTGCGTTTCAGGTTGCCCCCTCCCATCTTCAACAGGAAATCGACCTCTTCCGGCTCCAGCGCCGCATCGAATATATACAGCAGGTCGTCGGTAATCATGAACGGCGTCTCGGATTGCTCGTTCATTAATTCCGCCAGCTGCTGGAGGTTGTCTTTATCCGTCTTCATCTCCATATTAATCCGGCCTCCGTTTCATATGGGATCTGCCCACTGCTATCGGCTGCGGACAATTCCAATAATTCTCCTCATATCTTTATGTTAAGTTAATCGATATTCACGACTTTTTCTCACTTGATTGCATAGAACCCGGCCTGCATGTGCGAGTACCACAGCAGCTCGACGATGCTGAAGCCGGTGTCCCTGAGCAGTGCGATGTGTTCGTCGATGCGTATCGGGAAGTAGGCGGTGTCGTATCTTTGCAGGTGCTTCTTCACCACCTCCCCGGAGCGTCCCCGCTCCTCCTGGTACTGTCCCCAGCGCTCCAGCCCCTTCGCGATGCCCAGGTCGGTGTACGGGGCCACGTTTTCGAAGGTAACGAACAGCCCGCCGGCAGCCAGTATTCGATGACATGTCTCGACCGACTTTATTCGCTTCTCGCGTGATGAGTAATGGTGTGAAAGGATCGCGGTTATAACCTGCGGCTGAGCCTCGTCATCCGGCCACACGATGTTCGCGCTTTTGACCGCGTCGAGGAAGCGCACCCGCGAGTCCGCGCCTGAAAGCCGCTTGCGCGTCTCGACGAGCATACCGTCGGAGGGGTCGGCCAGCACGAAGCGGGCATTCGGGAAGACCGCCAGCGCCTGCTCCACGAGGAAGCCGGTGCCGCATCCGGTGTCCAGCCAGCACGACACGTCCGGCTTCAGATATCGCACAAGGTCGATGGTCTCGTGCTGTATCGTCTCGTAGAACGGTATCGTCTGTCTGACGTTTTTATCGTAGAATTCGGCGCGGCGCTGCGATTCGAAGTCAGGTTTAGTCATTTATCCGTCCGTAGAGTAGAATTTGGGTGTCCGACCAAATCGTACATGGGGGGATATCAGGTGTCAAGGTGGGGGGATTGATATCGGGCGGGTATTGCGATAAACTTTGCCAATCCGCGGGATAAGGGAGACGGTCCATGATACAGAAACGAAGGCTGGGCAGAACGGATATCGAGATCACGCTGATAGGGCTGGGTACCTGGCAGCTTTCCGGTGGAGTGGGGATTTAATAAACACTTCTGGCCGGGGCTTTCACAGGATGTTGTCGAAGGCGTCGTCAAGGCGGCGATAGGCGGCGGCATAAGCTGGTTTGACACGGCGGAGGTTTACGGCAACGGCTGCTCCGAGCGGGATTTATCGTCCGCTCTGGTGAAGGAGGGCATCGGGAAAGGCGATGTGGTCATTGCTACCAAATGGTGGCCGCTTTTACGCACGGCGCGTTCCATCGGATCGACTATCGACACGCGTCTTGAGTGCCTGTCGCCCTTTCCTATCGACCTGTATCAGGTGCACAATCCATCAGCGCTCGCATCAATCCCGGCGCAGATGAACGCCATGGCAGACCTCGTCGAGGCCGGTAAGATACGGGCGGTCGGCGTCAGTAACTTTTCGGTGAAGATGATGCGAAAAGCGCATGATGTCCTGGCAAGGCGCGGCGTTCCCCTCGCGTCCAATCAGATCCGTTACAACCTGCTCGCCCGTCACGCGGAGGCCAACGGCATGCTCGATGCTGCCAGAGAGCTTGGCATCACCATTATCTGTTACAGCCCGCTGGAGTTCGGTCTTCTAACCGGCAAGTTCCACCGTCATCCCGATCTGCTTCAAAGCCGTCCCTTAGCGCGAAGGAAGATTCTTGCCAAGAGTATCGAATCGAGCAGGCCGGTTATCGAAGTGATAGAGAGTATCGCCGATGCTCATAGCGCGACGGCCTCGCAGGTGGCTCTGAGCTGGCTGGTGAATTTCAGCGGCGACACGGTCGTCGCGATACCCGGCGCCTCGAAGCCGTCCCATGCCGAGGAGAGCGCAGGCGCGATGAAAATGGCTCTTACGGCCGAGGAGATGGAGCGCATCGATGAGATTTCACAGCGGTTTCGGTGACGCTGGCCCCTGCCGCGATCAGCAGCGCATCGGCCTCTCTGACCGTGCTCGCGACTGCGCTTATAGCTTCTTCGAATCCTAAGAATTACACTTAACTGCCGCTTTTCTCGGGATCGCTGCAAGCATAACGTACATCGAACAACGATCCGGCCTACTTCAACTGGGCGGCCACTACCTTATTGAGGGTGGCCTGTGCTTTGATGAGCTTCTTGTACTTCGCCTCGACCTTGTCGATATTTTTCGATAGAACCGCCTTGAGCAGGTCGCCTTCGATCTCGGCGACGTCTAGACGCTCGTAATAGTCGAGGGTCTCCTTCATATGCGCCAGTACGATCATGCCCGTGAGTATGGGATGGTTGTTCGTAACGTTGGCGTCATCGAACATCGTGCCGTGCTCTAGCTCGACTTCGAGCCCTATGCGGAAGTCCTCGAGAGCGATGCCCATCTTCTTAACGTTGACGATATCGAGAATAACCTTCGCCTCTTTTGAATTTACCTTGGTCTCCTTTATCTTTGTCCAGTCCTTCAATCCTAATTCCTTACATACCCGTTTTACTTCCCTCACCGTCACGTACTGCGGAACCTTCATTGATGCCCCCTTTCTCTCCATTCGACGAATGTGCGATAGATATCGTTACGGCTATTTCCCAAAATGTCCATCGAAATATACAATGACTATCTGTCTCAATCAATGTTGTTGCGATCATTTGCTGCACATCGGACGATTTGGAGACGTCGGCCTTTACGCAAATAGCATCGCCGCCCTGCTCTTCGATAAATCTCGCCATTTCTTTTCCATCGGGCTTACTCGTTTATTGTCTCCTTTCGTGCATAGCGAGATTATATCACTGAGACTGGATAAGATAATATGTAGGCGGTGATTTCGCTAAAAAGGAGTCTCGAAAGAGATGGGGGTTGGTGTGGGGTTTCGGTATTCTATGGGGATCGATCACAAAGTGAGTCTATGAATCGTTGACGCTGAACATCAAATCGAGGAACCGGTCAAAGGCTGAGCGGATCTGAGATTTACAGAGGCTTCTTATGGCCATACGGTTTGGAAGCCGTCGACGGAGCCATTTGTACAGCCGCCCTCATTCTCGGATGTGTTTATACATGTCGAGTGGACGTTACCCAAGATGTCGATAGCCCATACGTAATGGGAGGCAGGATCGCAGGTGCATTCAGCGGATTCGCAATTATCGTTAGCGGCAAGATCGGCGCATCCGTCCGGCAAATCGCGCAGCATTCCCGGGGGATCTGCGCTCGATAGCAACGCGCACATATCGATAACTCCATAAGCCGTTCCATTTATGGTGGTCGTGTTATCGGTAAGGGGATAGCTGCCCAGACTCTCGATCTGGTAGGCCACTACTGCGGTCTGTATCTGATCTTTCACTGTTATATATGCCGTCCTCTTGGCGCGATCGAATACGTTGCCTACCGATAGCGTGACGACACCGACGAGGATCATGAGTATAACCATCACGACCAATAGCTCGATCAGTGTAAAGCCACGCGAGTTGCCTTGAGCCGCTTTTCTGCCGGAATTTAACTTCATATATATCCTTTACGGTCTTAGAATGCTGCGAATATTACTATGCTTTTCTTAATGCGCCAACCTTGAAAATGCCTGCCGTCCGGCGATAACAGATACTAAAATTTACAATTATTAATGTCAAAAGTCAACTATCCGTAGCGTTTTTTTGCCATAGTGAATTTTTTAATCTATATATCTATTATTTGATTTGGTCAAGATTATCAAAAAGAGGTGTACAAATCGGATAAAGTGTTTATAATATGATGCTAATAAAGGAGGTGTGAGATGAGTCAAAGCAGTGGGACGAACCTGGAGCCGAATGTTGCTGGATTGCTGTGCTATGTTCTCGGGTGGATTACGGGACTGGTGTTCTTCCTGATCGAGAAAGACGACGATTTCGTGCGCTTTCATGCCAAACAGTCGATTATCGTGTTTGGAGCATTATCGGTAGTTAATTTCTTGCTATATATTCTATGGCTTATTCCTGTTGTCGGCTGGATATTCGGCGCCTTGCTCGCCTCGCTTGTATGGGTTTTTGCCTTGGTTCTATGGGTTATTCTCATGATCAAAGCCTACCAGGGGGAGAAGTTCAAGTTGCCACTCATCGGAGATCTGGCGGAGAAGTATTCCTAACGCTGTGAACTGACACAGCTCGCACTGTCTCGCGAATTTAAAGAAGCTGGCATTTAACGGCAGCTTCGATATTTGCGGATTAAGTAAGGATTTGAATCCGGTCGTTCGTAACCGCAGGCAAATGTGTTTGCGCGAGTGAATAGTGTTGTTTGTTAAAGGCCGAATAAAAAAGGGGGAT
>JAYEHL010000038.1:0-4816 GCA_034659515.1 Chloroflexota bacterium
GGAGGCCCCCGGACGACGTGGCAATCTCGCCGTTGGTCGACAATATATGAGATTGTTTCGTCCTTCCATAGGTGAAACTCCACGGAAGGACTCGCAATGACAAACGGGGGTGTCGATGCGGCGGCGAGGTAAATAAATACCCTTATCCTTGACAACTTTACCGTTCAAAGAGGATAATTGAACTCGGTTTTGCATATAAACAAGGAGGAACTCACCCCGAGATGATGAAGGACTGGCAGCAGTATTATCAAGAGAGGACAATTACCGCCGAGAAAGCCGCCTCTATGGTTAAATCAGGCGACCGCATCGGCTTCACGGTTGGACGGGAATCACATACCATAGGACTGGCTATCGCGGCGCGCCTGGGCGAGCTGCAGAACGTTAACGTTTACGTGCCCACGCCGGGCTACGACTTCGGGTGGTACGATCCCGGATGGGACGAATCTTTCAAGATAACGTGTTCCTTCCCGCTGGGCATCAACGAGCAGATGGTCAAGGAGAGACGTTGCGACGTCGCCTTCGGTTCGCTCTTCCCCTTCGACCTGCAGTATTTTAAAGAAGGCATGGATGTCCTGCTTACCGAGATATCATCGCCCGACGAGAAGGGCTTTTGCAGCTTCGGCGCCTCGCTTTGGAACAAGAAGCGCCAGGTTCAGGAGTCCAAGCTCGTAGTCGCCGAGGTCAACGACAAGCTGATACGCACCTACGGCGATAACTACGTGCACATATCCGAGATCGATTACTTCGTGGAGCACAAGTCGCAGTCGACCCAGGTAATGGGCAGCGGCAGCCTGCTGGGCAAGAAGGCGAAGAAGGATACGGATGAGTCGATGAAGGCTATGGCCAAGTTCGTCGGCTCGCTCATCAAAGACAGCGACTGCCTGCAGATAGGCGTAGGCCGCTGCACCGAGCAGATGGTGCAGCTGGGCATCCTCGACGGCAGGAACGATATAGGCTACCAGTCCGAGGCCACCGTGCCGGGCATCATCCGCCGCGTGCGCGAGGGCGTAATCACCGGCAAGTACAAGACGGTGAAGCCGGGCAAGGCCGTCATCACCTCCGTGGGCGGGGATGCGCGCGAGGAGATGCAGTGGGTCAACATGAACCCGCTCTTCGAGCTGGTCGACGTCGATTACCTTGAGGATATTCGCACGATTGCAGCTATCGACAACATGGTATGCATCAACCAGACACTGATCGTCGACCTCTTCGGCCAGTCCTCGGCTGAGGGCATTGGCCCGGAGCTGTACAGTGGGGCCGGCGGTCAGGTGCCGTTCCAGATAGGCGCTTTGCTGTCCAAGGGCGGCCGCGCCATAACGGTGGTGCCGTCAACGGCATCGGGCGACAAGATATCGCGCATAGCGCCGCTGCTGCCCGAGGGCACAAATGTTACAATACATAAGAACCTGACCGACCGCGTCATTACCGAGTACGGCATCGCCGAGCTCAGGGGGCGCAGCCAGCGGCAGAAGGCGGAGGCATTGATAAACGTGGCCCATCCCAAGTTCCGCGATGAACTCAGGGCCGCGGCCAAGAAGATGTTCGGGCTGTAATCGCGAAAGCGTTATTAATGGCAGAAAACGTTCAAAGGAGGAACGATTGAGTTACTGTAAGTATGAGGTCAACAAGAAGACAAGGGTGGCCACCCTGACCTTCGACAGGCCGGAGAAGCTTCATGCCCTGCTTCCGATGGAGGATATGGAGGAGGTTATCCAGCGACTGTACGAGGCCGGCAGGGACGACAATGTTGCCGTTGTCGTGATCAAGGGTTCCGGCAAGGCCTTCGGCGCGGGCTACGATATCGACCAGGTTCGCTCGCGGCGCGGCCTAGACGAGGCGAAGCGACCGCCGCAGCGACGCCGCTACTGGGGCGTCGATGAGTGGTGGGGCCGCAGGGGCATCCTGCAGGCGATACTTACCTGTGATAAGGTGACCATCGCACAGGTGCACGGTTACTGCTACGGAGGCCACTTCGAGATCATGTGCGCCTGCGACCTGGCCATTTCCAGCGACAACGCGATATACACACATCCCGGCTACACCTACCTCGGCATCGAGGGGCCGATTCCTCTGTACGTCTACATGATCGGATGGCGCAAGGTGAAGGAAATGATGCTCCTGGGCGATCCGCTGAAGGCTGAGGAAGCGTGCGATATGGGCCTCGTCAACAGGGTAGTTCCCGATAAGGACCTGGATAAAGAGGTCACCAAGATAGCCAACCGCATCGCCACGCGCCCGCTGGACGGCATCGTGATGGGCAAGAAGCATTTCCTGATGTCGATGGACATGATGGGCTTCTCCGCCGGCTATGACATGGCCAGCATTTCACATACGCTCCTGAGCAACCTCAAGTTCGGAGAGAACGAGTTCAACCTGATGAAGGAGCTCAAGACCAAGGGCCGCAAGGGTATGTACGAGGATAGGGACAAGACATACAAAGACCAGAACTGGCGCCCGGAGGATATCAAGAAGGGGACAGCCAAGAAGGCAGCGGCAAAGAAGACCACCGCGAAGAAGACGACGGTAAAGAAGTCGACAAAGAAATAGCCGCTTGAATATCTGACCGATAAAAAAGAGTCCTTCCGGTACCGGAAGGACTCTTTGGTTTATAGCATTCCTACGAGGTGTCACCCTGAGCGAAGCCGAAGGGTCTTGGGATTATGCGGTCGCTGCGATTCTGTTTGAACGCCCCCTGTCCTTCCGCGGAATCCTTCCCGCTAAGGGAAGGCCCCCTCTTTATCAAAGAGGGGGCCAGGGGGAGTTCGTACCCGTCATTGCCTGGCTTGATCAGGCAATCCAGAGAACGTTTTTGTCATTCTGAGGGAGGCGTGCAACCGAAGAATCTCGTACTATCTCCACTACGTCAAACATCGAGATTCTGAGTCCTTCCGGGGAAGGATTCGGAATGACAGTAGTAATCGTAGGGTGAGCTCAGCCCACCATCCTCCCCCCCATTTGCAACCCTCCTCCGAATAATGTTATATTCCTCCCGACTGGCGCTTTTGTGTGTGGCCGATCTCCATTGTACCTGCAAGGCGGATTGTATCTATGACTGGCGAGTCGATCCCCGACCTGCTCGATGCGGCGCTGGCCGCCCGCGAGCCCCTGTTCGATGATAAGCATCGAGCGGCGTTCCGCTTATTCAACGGCTTCTACGAAGGCTGCCCGTCCCTCGCCATCGACCTGTACGCAAGCACGATCGTATTGCACAACTACGCCGACCCGCCGGTGGGGGGCGATGCGGCGGTGAGCGCGGCGCGGCGGTTCGTCGAGGAGCGGCTGCCGTGGGTAGGCGCGATGGTGCTGAAGGTTCGCAGCGGAACGACGCCGCGCGAGAGGCGGGGAACGATTGTGTACGGAACGACGGTTGATCGCCGGGTGATGGAGCACGGTGTGTGGTACGCCATCGACCTGCTTATGAACCGCGACGCGAGCCTGTATCTGGACACGCGGAACCTTCGCAAGTGGGCGCTGGAGCATCTGAGAGGCAAAACCGTGCTGAACACGTTCGCCTACACGGGGAGCCTGGGGGTGGCGGCGCAGGCGGGCGGGGCGGCGCGGGTGGTGCATCTCGACAAGAAGCGCGACTTCCTCAACGCGGCCAAGACATCGTACACCCTGAACGGCTTCCCCATCGATAAAAAGGACTTTCAGACCGGTGACTTCTGGCCGCATATAAATCGATTGAAGCGCGCCGGTGAGCTGTTCGATTGCGTGTTCCTCGACCCGCCGTTCTTCGCCGAGACCGGAAAGGGCACCGTCGATCTGGCGGGCAACAGCGCGAAGTTGATTAACAAGGTGCGCCCGCTGGTGAGCGACGGCGGGTACCTGGTGGCGGTCAACAATACGCTGTTCGTGAGCGGCGTCGATTATATGGCGACGCTGGAGTCGCTGTGCGCCGACGGCTACCTGCGGATAGAGGAGCTGGTGCGGGTGCCGGAGGATTTCGCCGGATACGAGCGTACGCGTGTCGGCGGACCGCCCGTCGATCCGGCGCCGTTCAACCATGCTACGAAAATCGCCGTTCTGCGCGTCCGGCGCAAGGATGCCGGGGCACGGTAGCAGGAGGCGTTCGAGAAGAGATGCGCCGATACAATCGGACGGCGCCGGGGTTTTATGGGTGTCATCATCCTTCCGCGGAAGGATGGTCCAGCAGTCTGGATTGCCTGATCAAGTCAGGCAATGACAGGGGAGAAGGTATTTGAAAACCTCCTCCGAATAATGTTATATTCCAAACGGTCATCGCTAAGGAGAACTCATGGACGACCTGTATTTTGAAGACATCATCGTTGGAGAAAAGATCATCGTCGGCACGCACGCGGCGGATAAGGAGGGAATGATCGAGTTCGCGCGCATGTGGGACCCGCAGGTGTTCCACATAGATGAGGCGGCGGCATCGCAGCACAACGGCCTCATCGCCTCCTCGAATTACACCATGTGCGTCGTCACCAGGGTCATCGGCCTGAACCTGCACGTTAAAACCTTCGGCGTCATGGCGTACAAGGAGATAAAGGTACACGCGCCCGTGCGCCCCGGCGACGTCCTGACCGTAAGCATGGATTGGGTGGAGAAGCGCGAGTCGCGCAGCAAGCCCGACCGCGGGGTCGTGCGCTCCCTCATCGAGGTAAGAAATCAGCACGACGAGCCGGCGCTGAGTTACATCTCATCGATCATGATGATGAAGCGGGCCGCGTAGCAACTGTCTTGATTGTCAAGAGTTTTCTATACAAACTGGCGACCAATGAGAACCATTTTTAAGCATAGCATTCAGGATTGTGAGAAGCTTGCGCATGCACGCAGTGAGGGCCACCTTTCT
>JAYEHL010000039.1:0-4806 GCA_034659515.1 Chloroflexota bacterium
CGTAAAAGGACTGTTGCTTCGATTTGCTTCTCAGCATTGCTTAATCTCCTTGGCAATTCCTCTGCCTTAATCATACCTCGAAAAATATTTCGCCTCAATAAATCTTCGACTTTTTCAGCAGTCTCTTTAGTTTTAATTCGTATACTGCGGGATTCCGCTTACAACGCGCGGTGGGTTGTGTGGTATTTACTCTGTATCATTTTATTGCTGTTTCGGAACCCGCCGCCAAACGTTTTCCGGGGATCATAACCAATTCTCTCTCCCACCGGACTCAGCTCTCTTTAGAGCTCAGTCATCGAGACTTACGTTTCAGCCTTTCAAAGGTCTCGCTTCGGTCCCGCTTCGTTACAGGTTTCGTTATTGCTGATGCTAAAAATGAGGGCTTGTCTGTGATTCGAACTGCTATTTGTCTTTATGAGTATGTCATAAAACGTGAGAATTGCAATGTTGAAGATGCTGTAATATTTTATACGAAATGCTTAGAATAACGTAAGTGTTATTTTATATAATCGAATCGAAGATGTAAGCATGCCGCGATGTTAGTATGAACCTTCTGATCTTCGTACTGCAAGCAGGGTGAGGCTCATTCGATCGTATCGCTTTCTGGGCATTCCAGCTGTTTGCTGACAACGTCCTATTCTTTTTCCAAACTGTTGATTCTGGCTACAAGCCGGCTGTTCTCTATCGCGACTGTAATTTGAACCGTGAGCTCCTCCAGCACCTCCTGCTCCCTTTTTCCGAAGGTGTACGGAGCATGGCTGGTCAGATTGAAGCTGCCATAAATTTCCCCGCGGCCGTGAAGTGGTAATCTGATTACGGACCGCATCCCGTTTTTAAAAAAGATTTCGTCTATTGAGAATTCCCTTGCTTTTTTGAGATCGTTTTCTACCAATACGGATTTGTTCTCCAAGAGCCATAGCATACCAGTTTCATGTGCGGGCATAGTGGAACCGGTGATAATCTCAGTGGTTACTGTAGAGTATACCGCGAATAAGTGAACCCGCGCATTCTTTAACTGCGCTATCCGCTCTCTTTCATCAATGCTCAAATGCCGGTATCGTTTTCCCATAACCACTTAGAATAACAGGCTCCTTCCTGCCTCTCCAAGTGTTGCACTTCATTATTGAACCCGCGAGATAATCAAAGTTCTTAATAGTTTTGGTATATTCACCGAACGTAGCATTGAGGTATACTTATGATGCGCTCGGGTTATATTGTCAGGGTATAGATATAATTGTGAGATGGGAAGGTGGGAATTTGAAATCTCTCAAGCCGTTGAAGTGGTATAAGGGTCTCGCCTCCGGTAAAGAGAGGGCAAATAGCGGCGTTTTTTTGATCGAAGGCGATCGGGGCGTCGAGCAGGTGGTTAAGAATCAGCCGGAGGCTATCGTAGAGATTGTAGTTGTCGAAGGCTTGGCTGTAGGGTTTAGAGGTTACCAGGTTCGTTACGTCCCAGCCAGCCAGTTCAAGTCGATATGTACTGCGAAGACACCTCAGGGAATACTCGCCGTGGTGCGATTACCTCGGTATACTTATTCGGGTGTTTTGCCCGAGGATGTCGGCAACAGGGTTTTATTGTTAGAGGATGTACAGGATCCGGGGAATGTCGGGGCACTGATACGGAGCGCGGTTGCGTTCGGTTATTCCGGAATCGTAATGTCGGATAAATGTGCTGACCCGTTCTCTCCCAAATGTGTACAGTCCACAGCCGGCACCCTACTTTCGTTGTGGATCAGAAGGACAACTTCATATGTCGAACTTATAGCAGAGTTGAAAAGGCGCGGTTATATGATTATCGCGGCGGACCTGAATGGAAGGGAGTCACCTTCGATTTTATCGCGATTCGATGCGCTGGTTCTGGCTTTGGGTAACGAGGCTTCGGGGTTGTCGGAATCGGTGATCGCAATTTCGGACTACTGCTGCAATATCCCCATCGAGCGTGAGAGGGCGGAGTCGCTCAACGTAGCGGCCTGCGGTGCGATATGTATGTACCTCAGCGCTGAAAAATAGTGACTCCGTGAGCTTTCTAAAATTATTGTGTTCTGGTATACTTACCTAATTTTGTTCGAAGATAATGAGGTCGTATGTCGCTCGATCTGTTGCGGTCAGGGGATGAGTTCTCAAGACAGGGAATGTTTAGCGAAGCGCTATCGGCGTATAGCGCGATTATAGCTTCGCATCCTCAAGTTGTTGAGGCATATCTTAAGAGAGGATCGGCATATCGGGAGTTGGGTGAGGTTAAACTCGCGATAGAGGATTACGATAAGGCTATACGTCTCGATCCGAACGATGCCGGGGCGTATCATGGTCGCGGCGCTGCGTATTTAGAGATGGGCGCGCCTGCACGCGCTGTAGCGGATTATAGCGATGCGATCGAGCTGGCATCCGATAACTTCGAATACTATAGAGATCGTGCTTTGGCATATGTAGGGATTGGCCGATATGAACAGGCGATCGAGGATTACGGTAAGGCTATTCAGTTGAGTCCCGGCGATGCAGTGCTGTACAACCATCGTGGTATGGCTTATCACAACATATCGGAGTTTGAGCGCGCTATCGAGGACTATGATATGGCTATCCGCATCGATCCGACCGTCGCTGAGTCTTTTAACCATCGCGGGTTGGTCTATCACGGCAGGGGCGAGCTAAGGCGGGCTATAGAGGACTACAACGAGGCTATTAGACTCGATCCAAACTGCGCCGATGCTTATCATGACCGCAGCTTAGCTTACTCGAACCTGGGTGAGTTCGAGCGGGCCGTTGAAGATTGCAATGAAGCTATACGCATCGATCCGGACAATGCACGGGGGTATATCAATCGCGGCCTGGTGCGTTACAGCCTGGGAGAATATCGTCAGGCCGTTGAGGATTGCGATGAGGCGATTCGTCTGGACCCTCACGATTCATGGGCTTATCATAATCGTGGTATGGTCCGCTACAGTCTCGGCGAGTTTGATCTTGCCATCAAAGACTACGATAGGGCCATTCAATTGAATCAGTCTTGTTCTCTCAGTCACAACAACCGCGGTATCGCCTTTCACGATATGGGGGAGTTACAGAGAGCGATAGCCGATTACGATGAGGCCATGCGGCTCGATCCGAAAGATCCTCAGGCTTATTACAATCGTGGGCTGGCATATGATGAGCTGGGCAGGCCTCAACAGGCTGCAGAGGATTACAGTAAGGTGCTCGGTATAGATAACCAGGATGTTCAAGCCTATTATCACAGAGCTCTCGCATATATCGATACAGGCAGAGTCAAGCAGGCTGTCGAAGATTGTAGTACCGCTATCACGTTGGATCCTTACAATTCTTCTCTCTACTATACGCGCGGCCTGGCATACGCCAGTATGGAAGAGTACCATCAGGCGCTCAGGGATTGCGATGAGTCGGTTCGTATCGATCCGTATGATCCTGTGGTTTATCATTGCCGTGGGATGATACGGCATGAGCTGGGCGATTACAGGCAGGCGATAGATGATTACAATAAGGCTCTATCTATCGATCCGCAGGATGCGCAGGTGTACCAGAGCCGGGGAGTGGCGTATTACAAGCTCGGAGAATATGAACGTTCCATCGAAGATTATGATCGGGTGGTGTCGATCAATCCTGCCGATTCGGTGGCGCACTACAATCGCGGGCTCGCTTATGCCAATCTGGGAGCGATGCCGGAAACCATGCGAAGTTTGAACGAGGCTATTCGCATCAATCCCGGTGACGCCATGGCATATTACAATCGCGGCCTGGTATATCATCGCCAGGGTGAACTCGATCGTGCCATTGAAGATTACAATAGAGCGGTAAAGCTCGATCCTAAAAATGCGCAGGCTTATTACAACCGGGGCCTTGTCCATCACAGGACGGGCGCTTTCAAGAAAACGATCGACGATTACGGGGCGGCTATCCGCCTCGATCCGGAAAATGTCCAGGCGTATCATAATCGCAGTGTTGCTTATTACAACATGGGTGAGTTTGAGCGTGCCGCCCGGGATTCCGAGGAGGCGGTGAGATTAGAGGCTCGGAACCAAAAAAACCGGCATGAGGGCGGATTCGCTGCAAGCCATGCTAAGCGTAGCCGCAGCGGTCTGTAAATCGATTCACTCGCGGAATCTCTTCGATCTGGAGGGCGGCTTGACTCTCCACCTACATAAACCAATGATTATTTCCGCCAGTCGTAGTCGTTGTATGGTAATAGTTGTCCTCTCTTCCGAAATGCGTATGCCGGTTAGTGCTACTTGGTCATCACTATCGCTGATCGGATAATCGTATAGTCGCGTATTTCCTGTAACCACCTTCTATACAAACAGGGCCGCTGCTTTTTATATCCGGAACTTTGCGGAGGGGCTATTCATTTCGCGCTTTCGGGTGTATACTATGCCACATTCTTCGAATCGTATTTTATGAAATATTTCGGAGGTTGGTCATGTCAGCAAAGCCAGGTGTTGGGGAATTGACCAGGTATGAGACGGCGGTGGTACTCCGAGACGGCGCTACCCTGCACTTGAGGCCGGTTTATCGGGGGGATGAGCGCAGATTGATGAAGCTTGTTCAGCGTATGAGTCGCAACACGATCTATCTGCGTTTTCATCATATCATTACTCAGCTTTCCAAGGAGGAAGCCAGGCGTTTTTGCGACGTAGACTATGATAATGAGTTCGCACTTGTCGGAACGGTTGGTGGGGGAGTCTTTTCTAATCCAGAAATGAGCCTGGAGGGGCAGTAATAACCATCTGGTTTTGTAGGCAGTGGTGACGAGTGGATAAGCCCTCATCAAGCAACTCGCTCCAGAGATTTGTTAACCTCCCG
>JAYEHL010000040.1:0-4754 GCA_034659515.1 Chloroflexota bacterium
GCCATGATATCCAGCTCTCCCTGGGTTTACCGGGAAGCAGCGGCGTGACATGGAAACCGCCTTCCAATAATACCATCTCTTTCGGGATCTTCGCTTTCTCGTACAGTTCTACCGTCTTTTCGTAAGGCAGCCACTTATCTCCCTTGCAGTGCATGAATAGTTTTGGCGTGTCATTGATTTTAGCGATGTTGTCTGAAGAGTTGAGCGCAGCCCACGATTCGGTGTCCTGCCGTATATCGATGCGCATTTTGTAGCCGCGGATCCACATCCAGAATCTGAACGTCAGTTTGTTCAGCCATCCGATGAAGGGCAGCGGTCCTAGCCGGGGGAACTCCAGTATCGTGGTGCCGATGCGTTCCGCTTTGGCGTACATAGGGCTCCAGAATCCCATGAAGCCGTCCATCTCGGCTGGTAGCGAGAGGAGCACCAGGGCCTTGATATCATCGGCGACGGTTGCCGCATACAGCGACGCGACCGCCCCCATGCTGTGTCCGACCAGTGCGATGCGTTCGCCGTTGACCTTGGCATGGTTTCGCAGTATTTCGACAGCAGCTATGACATCCCTGCCGATATCGCTGTCGAGGGTGCCGTCGCTCTTGCCGTGGCCGCGCAGATCCAGAGTGAGCGCCACGCATCCCCGGCGTGCGAGCTGCTGGGCGCTGGGGCGCATCGAGCGGTGGTCCGAGGCCACCCCGTGGCACATTACCGCCCCGGGGAACCGCCCTTCACCTTTGGGGAGATAGATCATAGCGTGGAGTTGCAGGGTCCCTGAGGAGAAGTCGATTTTCTCTGTATGCCATCTCATTTTAGTAATGTTCTCAAACGCGTTGTCGCGACATGGCGATAAGGCGCTCAGCGCATTCCCATGGCACGTTGGCCTCTCCGAGGGGGGTTTCGTGTTTGTCCTCGAAACCGTGGAAATCGCTTCCGCCGGTGGCGATAAGGTCATACCTATCGGCCAGCATTTTTAATCGCTCTATCGTGGTCTGGTTATAATTGTCGTAGTATACTTCGATGCCGATGAGGCCTTCCTGCTTCAAATCGATTATCGTCTTGTCGATATCCTGTATCGTTGCAGGGTGCGCCAATACAGGGAGACCATCGGCCTCAGCTATCAGCCTGACCGCTTCTCTGGGGGACAGTCTCTCACGCTCGGCGTAGGCGGGACCGTTGCGCCCGATATATCTCTCGAATGCGTCCTGCAGTGAGGATACGTGCTTTCCCTCGAACATGGCTTGAGCGATATGGGGACGGCCGATGGAGCCGCCGTCGGATATCTCCATGACCCGTTCCCATTCTATGAAGATGCCAAGCTTGCCCAGTTTGTCGACCATCTTCTGCGCCCTGATCTCACGGTCGTTGCGCAAGTTGGACAGCGTTCTTAAGAGCCGCTCATTTTTGTAATCGATAAAATAGCCCAGGATATGTACCTCACCTCCGTGGATGTCGGTATTGATCTCAATGCCTGGTATCACCGTAACGTATGGAAAGCAGTCCACCGCGCAAAGGGCCGGCTCTATACCGCCTACCGTATCGTGGTCGGTTATCGCTATCACTCCTATTCCCTGCTCGGCGGCGATTTGCACCAGTTCCTCCGGTGTAATACGTCCGTCGGAGGCGGTGGTATGGAGGTGAAGGTCGATCCTTTTGTACATTTCAGTCCAGCTCCCGATCGATGCGTTTTATGCCGATTGCCCTGCCCGTAATCTCGTCGATATCTATAAGAACAGAGTTAAATATAGTCTTTCCCGAGCCCACCGATATACGATGAGGCAGTTGCGTTAAAAAACGTTTAATCACCGTCTCGATGTTGTCTCCTATGACGGAATCGGCCGGGCCGACCATGCCGATGTCGCAGACGAACGCGGTACCGTTCGGCAGTATGCGTGTGTCTATAGTGCCGACGTGTGTATGGGTCCCCGTAACCCCACTGACCCTGCCATCCAGATACCATCCCATTGCTACCTTTTCCGATGTGGCTTCCGCGTGGAAATCTACGACGGTTACCGCCGGCCTCTCATCACCGAGCTTTTCTAAAAGGTTATCGATAGCGCGAAACGGACAGTCCATGTTCCCGATGAAAGTGCGGCCGAGCAGGTTAACCACTAAGACGCCGTTGATGATCGCGTAACCGCTGCCGGCGACACCCTCGGGATAGTTCAGCGGTCGAAGTATGGACGCGTTTCCATCCAATGCAGGGAGGATATCCTTGTGCGCCCAGATATGGTTGCCCGAGGTTATAACGTCGATCCCTGATTCGAAAAGCTCGTCCGCGGTGCCGGGCGTTAACCCGATGCCGCCGGCGGCGTTCTCACCGTTGGCTATTATCAAGTCTATGTTGTATTCGTCGCGCAGGCCCGGTGCCAGGGATCTCAACGCATGGCGCCCCGGCTTGCCGATAACATCGCCGATCATAAGAATGCGCACAATTGCTCCTATTTTGCGTAGTCAACCACTCTCGTCTCTCTAATGACGGTAACTTTGATCTGTCCCGGATACTCCATGGTTTCTTCGATCTTCTTCACGATGTCGCGGGCCAGCCTCATGGCGCTGAGGTCGTCTACCTCCACCGGCTTGACCATGATGCGTATCTCTCTGCCGGCCTGTATAGCATAAGACTTCTCCACGCCGTCGAAGCTATTGGCCACGCTCTCAAGTGCCTCCAGCCGCTTGAGGTAATGCTCCAGCGATTCACGTCTGGCTCCCGGCCTTCCGCCACTGATCGCGTCCGCAGCCGATACCACGAATCCGAGGATGCTGCTAGTGCCCGACTCACCGTGATGTTCTGCAATGGCGTTTATCACATCCGCCGATTTCTCCCATTGTTTTGCTATGTCCGCCCCGATCTTGGCATGGGAGCCCTCTATCTGAAAGTCAACCGCTTTGCCGATATCGTGGAGTAGCCCGGCTCTCTTGGACATCTCTATTTTCATTCCCAATTCGGATGCTATCATACCGGACAGGTGGGCTACCTCTATACTGTGGCGCAGCACGTTCTGGCCATAGCTGTATCGATATTTTAGACGTCCGAGCAACTTGATGAGTTCGGGGTGTATGCCGGGCACTCCTACATCATGGGCTGCCGCATCACCCTCCGATTGTATTGTCGCCTCCACCTCGTTCCTCGCCGTATTAACCATCTCCTCGATCCTCGCCGGGTGGATACGACCGTCGAGGATGAGTTTCTCCAGAGCGATGCGCGCGATCTCGCGGCGTACCGGATCGAAGTTGGAGATGGTGACCGCTTCGGGCGTATCATCGATGATGAGGTCTACGCCGGTGGCGTTCTCCAGCGCCCTTATGTTCCGGCCCTCACGTCCGATAAGACGTCCCTTCATCTCATCGCTGGGCAGCGATACCACGGAGACGGTGTTTTCCGATACTACGGATGTAGCCAGTCGCTGAATCGATTGAGAGAGTATCTCCTGGCTCTTTTCATCGGCGTCTCGTTTGAGCTGCATCTCTATTTCCCTGATACGACGGTTCACATCCTCCTGGGCTTCCTCCTCTATAGCTTTGATCAATAATTGCTTTGCCTCGGCGCTGGTTATGCCCGAGATCATCTCCAGTTGCTGGATTTGTTTATCTCTAATCTCCTGTAGCTGGTTGCGCAGGTTTTCCGCCTCTTTCTCCTTCTCGATAAGGCCGCGCTCCCTCTTCTCTATCGAGTCCAGCTTTTTATCGAGGTTCTCCTCTTTTTGTGACAGCCTTCTTTCCTGCTTGTTGAGCTCGCCCCGTCTCTCACGAATGTCGCTCTCGGCCTGCCCTTTGATCTTTAAAACCTCTTCTTTTGCCTCGATTAGCATCTCTTTGGATTTAGACTGCGCATCGTTGAGCAATACCTCGACCTCGATCTGAGCGGCCCGGGTTCGACGGCCTATGATCAGGCGCCACGCCAGAAATGCAAGAGTTCCTCCCAGTATAAATCCTACGCCGGCTGCCAGTATTATCCAGCTCACAGACATCCTCGTCCCCCTTTCGTCTGGAGCATTATCAATGCATATTTATATGTATTTATTGAATTGCCCCATGTTAAACGTTAAGCACTTTAAAGTCAATAGAACTCTAATTTAGTTCTCGCCACAGGCGGTTGATGGCATGATTTATTACCTCGTAATTAAAGCCTCTCCTGCTGAGAAAGGCGCTCAATTTTCGCCGGAAGGTTTCATAACCTTCCGGCTTCAGCACGCTCGCCTTTTTATGAGCTGCACGATAGGCGTTTTCATCATCGTCAATATCCTGCGTGATGTCGGCAATCAGTTCAGAATCGATGCCCTTTTGCCGCAGCTCTGTGCGGATCAGACGCTTGCTGCGCGGGCTGAGTGAATCCCTTTGGTCACGCCAGAAACGGGCGAATGACGTATCATCGATTATAAGCGTGTCCCTGAGTTTCGTTATTACATTATCGATGGTTTCGCTGTCGAACTTTCGCGAGAGTCTCACCCTTAGCTCCGCCTCGCTCCGCGGGCGATAGCTGAGCAGGCGAAGCGCTGTCGCCGTGCACTTTCCCTGAGCGTCGGATTGTACAATTTTCATCGCTTTAGAGTTATAGAAAGGATTATCCCTGACGCGGGCTCCACCCTTCAATTAGATATTTTTTAAGGTTCCTTGTTGCGTTCCTATCATGAAGGTTGACGCTTCGTCTCCCTCTTTTCGCTCGGTTTTTTTGATCGTTTGTTTTCATCTTAGAAAACGTGAAAGGCTGGATCGCACATGTCCCAGCCTTTCCTCGGTTCCAGCCCGGATCGGATATC
>JAYEHL010000041.1:0-4730 GCA_034659515.1 Chloroflexota bacterium
CCTCATCAGGTTTTTTGCGATTTATGTACAGGTAAGGTAGATTTGATTTCCGTGTTTCCGTTAGTTAAAATCGAGGGGGACATCGGTAAGCTGATGGGGCAGATCGAGGGGTTCATTGCTCTGATAAACTTTATTTCAGAAATGGATATAGAGCCCTGATCAGGAGCTTGATACATTTTGAAGAATGGGGGTAACTATGCCGCTGAGTTTGTTCGTTGAAGAGATGAGAGAGGAATTCCTGAGGAGGCAGGATCTCGATCCGTTGTTCAAGACTAAACTAAAGGGACTGACGTTCAGGTTGGTTATGTTGAGCTTGGATGCGCCAGGGGGCCAGGACCGGCAGATGGCGATGAATTTGCAGGGTGGCAGATTTATAAACATCGTTTACGATACCCGGCCGTCGCCCAGTGAACTTAGAACGATGCCCTTCGATAGGAACAGGTTTGATGCGCGGATCACTGCTCCACACGAACTCTTTGTCGAGTTATGCCAGGGGAAGATAGAAATAATGAGCGCATTCCCGAAGGTTAAGATCGAAGGGGACATGAGTAAGCTGATGGGGCAGATCGAAGGTTTCGTCGGAATTATCGATTATATGTCCACTATGGATATAGTGCCTTAGCGATAGTTGCTCCGATGGAAGGCTGGTCGGGGTGAGAGGATTCGAACCTCCGACCTCTTGCACCCCATGCAAGCGCGCTAAACCGGACTGCGCCACACCCCGATCTTCCAGCTGCCACATTATATCAATATATAGCTTGCGTTTCAAGGCAAAACACACGCTCATACGGTCGTTTATATTTCCGACTCTATATTTTGGCAGATAGGCCGCTTCGATTAGTTTTTTGATACCGCACCATATCGGTATAGATTCTTTTTTTCCTACGACCTCATCTAAATCGACGGAAAAATCAAAATCGATTTTATCTTGCCTATAGCTTATCTCTGTTCGCTAATCAGTTAAAAGGCTCTCTTTGTAGCTTAGTTTTTAAATTTTCTGGAAAGTTGTGCCATTTTGTGAACGTGTTTTCCGAGTGCCGCATTTGACAAGCAGGGTCTAAAAAGTATAAACTAGGCGTGGCTTATCCCGCACAGAGGTACTATAAAAATTGGAAAGCTACGCTGACGCCCTCCAACTAACCGTAATAGCCCTAGGAGCCCTGTTACTTGTTTCCTTTTGCTTTCTTGGTATCATCCGTGGCCTTCAGTGGCTGATAGAGGTTAGTGCCCGTCGTGGTGGAGCCGTGCATCGTGAGGATATCAAGCAAGATAGTAAGGATAAGAAAGATGTAGTTATAGCAGCCGCGGTTGCTGGCTATTTGCAGGCAGAGCGAGAGAGGAAAAGATGAAACGAAAGTTCAAGATAACTGTCGAGGGAGAGAGTTACGAAGTAGAAGTAGAGGAGATAGGCGGGGTAGGAGTACCTCATTCGTCACCTCCCCCGACAGCCCCCCCCCTAGTGAAACCCCCCGTTGCTAAACCGGAAGCAACCCCCAAAGCTGCTCCGGCGGCGGTCCAGCCGCAAGCGCCGAAGGTCGCAGGCAAAGGAGTCGTATCCTCTCCAATGCAGGGCATGGTATTCTCCATCAAGGTCAAGGTAGGAGATTCGGTCAAGGTGGGAGATTCTCTGATCATTCTGGAAGCGATGAAGATGGAGAGCGAGATACCGTCTTCTAGAGAAGGAAAGATAAAGGAGATATTTGTCTCGGAGGGGCAGCATGTGAGGAGAGGTGATCCTTTAGTGGCGATCGAGGGTTAGAGCGTGCTAGACCGAATTAGTGAATTTTTTACAAGCACAGGCTTCGCTGGTTTAACTTGGGGCAACGTGGTGATGATAATCGTCGCCGGGGTGCTCATTTTTTTGGCAATCAGGAAAAAGTATGAGCCCCTTCTTCTGCTACCAATCGGTTTCGGCGTTTTGTTGGCTAACCTTCCCGGCACCGGGATAATGGAGGAAGGCGGCTTACTTAACTATCTCGGACTCGGTGTACATCTGGCGATATTCCCGCCGATAATCTTTCTCGGCATCGGGGCGCTCACCGATTTTAGTCCCCTGATCGCAAATCCAAAGACATTCTTCCTCGGCGCCGCGGCCCAGTTCGGCATATTCGCTGCCTTGTTCGGTGCATTGTGGCTTGGTTTCCCGATGAACGAGGCCGGCAGCATTGGGATCATCGGTGGCGCCGATGGTCCCACGGCGATCTTTACGACTGTCATGCTGGTTCCGGAGAAGCCGGAGTTGCTGGCTATAATAGCGATAGCCGCTTATTCATATATGGCGTTTGTGCCCATAATCCAGCCGCCGATAATGAGGCTGCTCACCACCGAGAAGGAGCGGGCCATCGTTATGGAGCAGACGCGCCAAGTTTCTCGCACCGAGCTCATTTTATTCCCTATAATCGTTACCGTGCTTGTCGTGCTCCTGCTGCCGAAGGCGGCTCCCCTCATCGGCATGATGATGTTCGGAAACCTGCTGCGTGAGTGTGGTGTGACCGACAGGCTGGCCAAGACCGCTGGCAACGAGCTGCTGAATATTGTTACCATATTTCTCTGCGTTGTCGTCGGCGCGGAGATGGCCGCCGAAAGTGTGCTTAAGATCGACACGATCGAGATACTGGGTCTCGGTCTCTTCGCTTTCGCATTCGGTACCGCCAGCGGCGTGCTTCTGGGCAAGCTCATGTGCCGGCTCACCAAGGGTAAGGTTAACCCTCTCATCGGCGCTGCGGGTGTATCAGCCGTACCGATGGCTGCCCGCGTGGTACATAAGGAAGGGTTGCGCGCCAATCCCGGCAATTTCCTGCTGCCGCACGCGATGGGCCCGAACGTTGCCGGCGTCATCGGCTCGGCCACCGTGGCCGGATTGCTGATCACCTTCTTGAGCTGATATACGCTGGTCTTCATGCCCTGATAACCAGCAGACGCGGCTCGGTCATCTCTTCGATGGCGTATCGCAAGCCTTCGCGTCCGAGACCTGAATCCTTTGTCCCGTCGTACGGCATCGCGTCCGTTCTATACATCGATGTATCGTTGTGGATAACGCCGCCGACTCGTCCGTCGTACGGGCTTTTTATCTCGGTCTTTGGCGACTGCTTAACTGTCGTTCCGCCGATTATTAGATCGAAGCTTCGCATAATTTATCCAACCCCCTTGGTCCCCATTTGTTAAAGGGCGAACACAGGGGTTCGTCCCTACATAAATCCACCTGTTCCCCCATCCTCCCAGTACTGGAAGGACACCTCTTTGAACGCCCCCTTCGGCTGCGCCTCTTCCCCCTCTTTATTAAAGAGGGGGACAGGGGGAGTTCGTCACTCGTCTTTGTGGGGGAATCGTTTCTTACACGTTAAACAGGAAATTGATCACGTCGCCGTCCTTGACGATGTGCGTTTTGCCCTCAGTATGCAGCAGGCCGTGCTTCCTGCCCTCGGCGATGCTGCCACACTTCACCAAGTCATCGAAGCTGATGACCTCCGCCTTGATGAAGCCGCGCTCGATATCGGTGTGGATCTTGCCCGCTGCCTGCACCGCGGTCGTGTCGCGGCGAACCGTCCACGCCTTCACCTCATCGGAACCTGTTGTGAGGAACGAGATCATGCCCAGCAGCTCGTATGAAAGCTTGACGATGCGGTTGAGGGCCGCCTCGGTGATTCCCATGTCGGTGCGGAATACCTCCGCCTCATCGTCGTCGAGCTGCGCCAGCTCCATCTCCAGCTCGCCGCACACGGCGGCCACATCGACGGATGGTCGCTTGTACTTCGCGCGCCATTCCTGCTCCAGCGCTTCGGCCTGCGGCAGCATGTCCTCGCCGATGTTGAATACGATGAGCATCGGCTTGGCGCTCAGGAACTGGTAGCCGGAGAGGCTCTTTAACTCGCTCTCGGTCAACTCGATCTCACGTAACGGCGTTTCGCTCTCTAGCGACGATTGTATTCTGCCGAGCAGCGCCTGCTCGTGATGGAACGCCTCGCGCTCCTGGACCCTGGCCGATTTGAGCATGTCTTCGATCTTCCTCAGCCTCTTCTCGATTATCGAAAGGTCGGATATGGTCAGCTCCAGGTCCATCGCCTTGATGTCCCTGTCCGAATCGACACTGCCATCGATGTGCGGCACGTTCTCGTTTTTGAAGGCGCGCACTACGTGGAGCAGGCACTCGGTCTGGCTGATGTGGTTCAGCATCTCGCCGCGAAGCTCTCCCTTCGTCGGAGCGGCGATGTCGGTGTATTTCACCTCGGCGGCGGTCTTCTTCTTGGGTTGGTACATCTTAGCCAGGACATCGAGCCGCGGGTCGGGCACCTTGGCGATGCCGATGTTGGGGCCCGCGGCGTATGTGCCGACGTCCGCCTTACCCTTCGTCAGCGCGTTGAAGACGGTTGTTTTTCCGCTCTTGGCCAGTCCGATGATTCCTATTTCCATTAGAAGCTCCAATCGATTGCGTGGATATTATATGTGATTGTTGAGATAGCTGAGTCAACCCCCTGATGTTTCCCCTGGAAGGTGGCGTATCTGTCATTGCGGGTGAAGCGAAGCGATCTCCACGACGTTATTATACACTCACGATGAGATTGCCACGTCGCTGCGCTCCTCGCAATGACATTGGTTCAATCCCCAGTTCCCCCGGCAGGAGAATTTTCTCCTGCACCTCTTATTTTATTCTTGTCATTCCCTGACTTGATCATCCTTCCATGATACGCAATACATGGAAGGACAGAAAGGGCGAATAATCATTCGCCCCT
>JAYEHL010000042.1:0-4603 GCA_034659515.1 Chloroflexota bacterium
ATCCGGTAGAGACAATCTATCACTCATCTTACCGTGGCATTTGCAAAGAACAACTCCGCTTTTCGATAGCTCGGCCAACTTTAACCGTCACTCTCTCGATTAGAAATATCGCTATTCCTCAGCAGGCGTTTCTGGTGCGGCGGGCTCGGGCTGATCAACTTCAGCAGATGTCTCCGCCTCTGAAGATGCGCTCGCATCGGCAGGCGTCTCAGCCTGTGGGGGAGCTAACTTCGCAGCAGCAACGACAAGCTCTTCCTCTGTCTTCTCAGGCAATGTCTTCATAAATTTCAAGCCCAGCATAAATAGCAACCCCAAGCAGGTGGCGATACCGATGGACATACCCATTTCAGCTGGTGTAAGCACGAAGCTGCCAATAGCTCCATAAACCCCCTCTATATGGCCGGGATAATAGTGTTGCGGGAAGCCAGCTTGCGGTATCACTAGGAAATATCTCTCAAAGAATATCCCGACGACAACCGACAACGAGGCTAAACCAGTCCATTTAACCGTTCTTAATTTGCGGTTAAATAATATTACTAACGGTACAATCACTACGAGGCCGATCTGACAGCCCCAGAAAATCCAACTGTACGGTCCTGCTATGCTGTACATAGCGGCAGCACGTTCAGGAGCATATATATGTGTGAGTTTATCGATAAATATTAGCGTTGTTAACACACAGATGGACACAGTCAGCAAACGGCCGAGAGACAATACGATATCTTTTTTTATATCACGCCCGGTGAATTTCATGGTAAGTATCATTACAACTATGAGCAGAGCGATACCGGAAGTGATCGCTGCGGTTAGGAATTCAAACGGCTTAACCGGCGAGAACCATGCCTCCTTCGCAGCCATGAATCCAAAGATGGCTCCGGTCCCCATATGCACCAAGGCTGCCCAGCCGATGGCCAGACACCCCCACCGCTTCATCCATACCTTGCTACCGGACAGGATTATGCCCATATAAGCGATGCTGATTACGAAATAACCGCCGTAAAGAATTCCGTTTACGGCAAACATCGAGGTCATGTTGTTCCAATAGAAGAACATGAACAGTCGCCAAAAGTTCTCCGGCCTGCCCAGGTCGACGGCGATGGAGATCATGGCGCCGAATATCAAGACAATTGCCAAGAGTACGGCCATCCTGCCGATGGGCTTATATTGCTCTTGGCCGAATACATAAACCAATGTTGAAAGGATCAGGGAACCGGCGCTCAATCCGATGAAGTAGATCGCTAGGACAATAGGCATACCCCACGGGATCACATTGCTGCTGCCAAAGACGCTATGCCCGTAATAATATGAAATACCGAAGCACAACAACCCTATCAGGGTTATAGCAGCGAGGATACCAATAGTTATCTTGTAGCCTTTTGATTTGCCTTCTATAGTTACAAAGTTCAGCTCCACTACTACACCTTACTTAGCGAGATAATATACTTTGGGCTGTGTGCCCATTTGTTCACGAAGCCTTATAGCCCCTCTGGTTGCCAGCCACTTAGAAACTTCGCTATGCGGATCATCCAGATCACCGAATGCTCTAGCCTTGGCGGGACATGCCTCAACGCATGCGGGCACTACCTCCACCCCGATCTGCTTACCTTCCTTCAATCCAGCATCTATACGATGGAAACAGAACGTACACTTCTCCACCATGCCATGTGTTCTGTACGGGAACGGCCACGAGCCTATCACGTCACGAGTTGGAGGAGGATCGATTCGATGGTATTCATGCTCTTCCTGTTCCTTGTAATTGTAGGCTCGCGCCCCGTATGGGCATGCAACCATGCAGTATTTGCAACCGATGCACCTGCGATAGTTCTGCATAACAATTCCATCATCGCGACGGTAAGTTGCTATTGCAGGACATACCTGCACACAGGCCGGATTATCACAGTGCATGCAAGGCATAGGTACCATCTCGATGTTTACGGATGGATACTCCCCCTCGCTTGCAGCTATTACTTTATGCCAGAATGGATCCTGCCTGCGTTCCTGCTCCTCAGGCGAGCCATAGGGAACATTATTTTCTTCTTTGCAAGCCACCGTGCATTCCTGGCAGCCTGTACACTTGTCCAGGTCGATTACCATTCCCCATCTTGCCATTTAGTGCCTCACGCCTTATAAACTCTAACTCTGGTATTGAATAAGGAAGACTGTCCGCTTAATTCATCGTAATACACGCCGATGATATCATTAGGGTTCACACCTATACCATCGGCCCACTCGCCATCGGCATAATGTCCCTGTCCCTGAGCGATGGCGACAACCTCCGGATGGATGCCCTGAAAAACGCGAGCTCTTGCTTGGATCTTGCCGAACGGAGACTCAACCCATACCACGTCCTTATCCTTGAACCCATTCTCGTGAGCAGTATCCTCGTTAACCTCGATAAGGTTCATCCAACCATACCCGTGCATTACCAGATATATCTCCTGAGCCCACGGGTAGTTCTGGCTCCCATTTGCTACATTCATCACCGGCTGATAAGTAACCAGATTCAGCGGATACGAGGACTCGTCACCGCCGAACTCAGGTTCCTTATATTGCGGCAAGCAGTCCTCTGTAGCGACCGTTCCGTATCCCGAAGCCTTCAGCAAGGCCTCCAGATTGCCAGAACGAAACTCAAACTTCTTCGATGGCGTATCGAATATAGTATCGTATTTGTAGAACTCGTAATCGGGGCCTATCCATACGCCATTCTCGCGAAAGTCATTCCATGAAATAAGGCTCTCGGTTCGATATCTGACGAAACCTTCAGCGCTATCGCCGATATCCTCGAATGACTGCGCTACGCCGTCACCGATTTGATATGCCAGTGCAAAAATGATGTCTCCTATGGTCTTAGACTCGTGCAGAGGCGAAACGACCGGTTGCTTTATCTTGACCTCCGTGAATCCTGAACCCGGCGGGCAGTGTTCGTAAGCCCAGTCCTCTAACAAAGAGCAGGCCGGCAATACAATATCGGCATACTCGGACATCTCGGTGAACGAAGGGGATACATGAACATAAAATGGCACCTTCGCCATCGCCTCATCCCAACGGGCGGTACCTGGAGCTGCCATATTAAAATTACTGTTGAAGCCGATGGCAAACTCGATCGCGTATGGTGAACCGTCAATAATCGAGTCCGCCGCCTGGTTAGTGACCATATTCGCGGCGAGGAACTTGCCTTTCTTCCTTAGATCTATAGCATCTTTAGCATTGCCTGCCTGTGCAACGCTGTCCTCGGTCACCTCGGGCATCTCTTTATATTCCGGATATTGCTGATAAGTCACACCTCCGGGGACATCGATGCTTCCGACCAGAGCATTCAGACAGAATATCGCGTAGCTTGCATAAGAACCGTTAGGCCAACAGGTAGCGCCTCTGCCACGCCAGGCGATCGCGGGGCTGGTATCGGCAAACTCCCTGGCTATCTGTCTTATTACATCGGCATCGATACCTGTAATGCTCGATGCCGACTCGGGGCTGTACTTGCTGTTCAGCGCCAGATTCTTATACTCCTCAAAACCATGCGTCCACTGACTCACGAAATCAGAATCGTATAACCCCTCGCTTATAATTACATTTGCGATGGCCATAGCCAGCGCCGCATCTGTTCCTGGTTTTATAGCAATCCACTGATCAGCCTTCGCTGCGGTTACCGAGCATCGCGGGTCGATAACGACTACCTTTGCACGATTTGGCCGCTCGCGCCTGATCTTACCCCACATTCTGAGGTTACGCGCGAGGGGCTTCTGCGACTCGATTATGCCCGCGCCGAAGGAAAGTATATAATTGGTCTTTTCGAGATCGTAGGCGCTGAGGGTATAGTGGCCGTCGGCCATCCACTCACCGGCCTTTGAGGCCTCGTCATCCAGCGCATCGCCCGTTATTACATTCGGCGTACCGAACGCCTTGGCGAACCTGGCGATCATGTCCTCGACGCTGTTGCTGTTTAACCCTTGAAAGATTGCCAGCTTTTGCGGTGTACCTGAATCACGCAACGATTTCAGGTTGTTGGATATCTCGCTCAGGGCCTGTGTCCATGAAATGGCTTCCCACTCAGGATCGACACCCTTTCCCTTCTGGGAGTTTTTCCTCTTCATGGGGTTCTGGATGCGTTCGGGATCGTATAACACCTGCAGGCCGATCCGTGAACGGGGGCAGGTCTTCCCGTCCGAAACTTTAGACAATGGATTGCTGGTAATTCTGACCGCGTTACCGTTTTGCACACGCACTCGCGTGGCACAACGGGTAGGGCAGTTCAGGCAGGAAGTTGCAAACCATTCCTCTGTAGTTTCTTCATAAATGTTATCCGGGGGAGCTATAAGATTAGCACCCGGTCGCTTTAAAGCATAGCCAGCGGTCAAAGCTGCTGTAGCAGCCGCCGAAACACCAAGAAAAGCCCGTCTGCTCACTAATAAGCGGCCGGACTTCTTCTTTTTCGGCTTTTCTATTCTATTGTTATCTTGAGACCCTAAGGTCGAGGATTCGCCAGCTTGCAGTCTATCCGGTTCCTGTTTCATGTAATCATTTTTTCCTTAAGATAAGATACTGATAAACCACCTCACCCAACGAAACAGTCCGAGGCTAGTATAGCACATAAAAAAAGGTG